>NZ_LWGA01000762.1:0-6890 GCF_001635235.1 Oleiphilus sp. HI0117
TATCCCTTCCCTGTGTAAAATACGCTTTCCAGTCTTTGCCAAAACGGTTTGCCAAATCGATCGCAACGTACTTATTTTCAATTTCTGACACCGCTAGAATATCTATCCTATGCTCTCTAACAAGCTTCGCATAGAATGCCAGCTCAGTTAGGTAATCCTTCTTTGACATGTCTCGTATCGTCACTTTACTACCGTCAGCTTTACCGTCATAAGGGGTCCATAGCCATTCGGTATTTAAAGTCATTACGCGAAGCTCTGCGTTTAAGCCTGTACAACACAATATACAGACCCCCATAATCATAGATCGAATTACCATTAGGGTTTCACTCTTTTCTGCGAGCCTCCATCATAGCAAGAACCTATAGACCGTTACGACAAGGTTACGGAACATTTGTAGCGGATATTGTTTGATCGCGCGGTTCGTCATGCAAATTAGACGACTGATACTTATTTACATAAGCAGGAGACTTATAGAATATCTTGAGGTCCCTATATTGAATAACATCTTTAAACATCTGGATAAATTCATCCAGGTTCAAGCGAATTGGATTCAGGGTTGTCGGTTGTCGCTCAGTTAGTCCGTAAACAACCTTACCCGCATCACGCTCATCTACGAAGGTTCCAAACAAGCGATCCCAGATTATTAACACGCCACCAAAGTTTGTATCGATCTGCTCCGGTTTGCAGCCATGATGAACCCTGTGGTGCGAAGGTGTATTGAAAACCTTTTCAAATACTCCCAACCTTCCAATAAGCTCGGTATGAAGGAAGAATTGATAAGACAGGCTTAATTCAATCGCAATTAAAGCAAGATCTTTGTCGAAGCCAATGATTGCTAGTGGCAACCACCAGATCATCCAGCCAAAATTAACATCCATTAAAAAGTTTTGGCGCAAAGCGGTAGAAAAATTCATAATTTTAGACGAATGGTGCGTTACATGTATTGACCATAACCAACGTATTTTATGCATACCGTAGTGGTAGATATAAAAGAAAAAATCGCATGCGATAAATAGGAATAGGTAACTCAACAAACCATCTTCAATTTTATACTGAAACCCGTATTGAGCAACAAACTCATAAAATGCCTGAATAAACAGGGCAATAGCAATCCCATCGAATATTTTATAAATCCCACCGGTTGCAATATTCGTTAGCGTTTCCTTTAAATGGTAGGCATCTTTTCTTCCCTTCCTATGCCAGTACCAAGCCTCAAGACAAATAATTGATATAAACACGCTGCCAAAAAGCATAATAAAGCCCAAGGCATGTAGTAAGTCGCTCATGAATTGCTCCTTCAAACTAATCAGTAATTAAAGCTAGTTTATTCCACAAGCAGCATCTATTATTGTCATAGCAATAATATTTTTTGACAATCTGCGCCACCATTACAATCAGCTTATGAATTCTTTAAATGATTTTTTTATCTCTCGGGATGTTGTCGGATACCTACAGACCTTTATTAAGCAAAGCGGTCTTAGTCTTCCGTTGTATGAACAGAAGCTTGACTATTTATCCGCTAAGCAACATATGTCTTTTGCACAATGGTGGCGTTTATTAGAAGAATTAGAAGCGCTAACGCCATACGACGCGTTGGGCCTTGAAATAGGAAGGTATATAAAGGTTGAGCATGTAGGCGTACTCGGCTACCTGTTTCGCACGGCCAGAAACGTGGGTGAAGCGTTAGCTTGCTTCAAACGATTTCAGGGCTTGATCTACGCAGGAAGTCTTGCACACACGGAACTAAATCCTGACAATTCATTTTGCCTGGTGTGGAACCCGGATTACGGTTATTCAAGCCAATGTTCCGACGAATTATTACTTAGTGCAATGGTGACGATAGTTAATGAGATTATTTTCCCGAAAAAATTAAATCTTTCAGCCATTCACTTTACGCAAGCTTTAAGTGATGACCGAGCTAAATCGTGTAAAAATTATTTTTGTTGTCCTGTTTACAGTCAGCAAGAAAAGTTGTCTATCGCCTTCTCGGTAAGTGATCTAGATATTCCAATTCCGCACTCTGATATCACACTTCACGGCATACTAGGCAAACAAGCAGAAGACTTACTAATAAGCCTACCAGATTGCGACACCTTTATAGCCGAACTTACCGATACGATTATTCGCTGCTTACATGAGGGTGATGCTGATACGAATACCGTCGCTTCGCGAATCAACATGTCTGAGCGTACGCTTCATCGTCGCTTAAAATCAAAAGGTAAAGTTTTTAGAGATATTCTTCAGGAAATAAGAAAATCGATGGTAATAAATTACCTAAAAGATCCGAAACTGACGCTTTCCGAAATTGCCTTGCTGCTAGGTTATAGCGAACAAAGTAGTTTTACCCGCGCATTTTCTACGTGGTACAAGTGTTCACCGCTTCAGTATCAAAAGCGCTACCTGTCTTAGACAGAATATGCCCTTTTAATCTCATCAGCGATGATACGAAGCCCTTTATCGACCAGAACATCATCTTGTGAATAGGTTATTCGTAAGCATTCGGATTTATGCTTCCAATTGTCATCACTTAAGCCCGGAAAAAAGTGATGCCCGGATACAATTAATACACCTTTGTCTTTCAACTTCTCATACAACTCCTGGTTACTTAAGGGGCAATCTTTCAACCATAACCAAATAAACATTGCACCTTCTACTTTATGGATTAAGAAAGGCAGACCCTGAAGTAACTCACATAAAAGGTCGCGCGCTCTTTCAGCTTTAGACAAATAGTAAGGTCTTATTACCTCATTACTTAAGGTGAGTATTCTTTTACTGTCGACTAAATCTTTCGCCATTATGCTGCCGAAGCTACCCGTCGCCAAATTCATAATCGCATTAACTTCCGATAAAGCGCTTATTACCGGCGCATCCGCAATAACGATTCCTGTACGTGCAGCAGGTAAACCGAATTTAGAGAGACTTAGGCACAGGACAATATTTTGGTTCCAGGTTGGTTCTGCATCAGTAAATATAAGGTTTGGAAAAGGCGTGCCGTAAGCACCATCAACAATCAATGGTACTTTATGTTCACGTGCCAACTGGTCTAACTTACTCATCTCTGAGTTTGTAATCACATTTCCCGTCGGATTTGTGGGGCGAGATACGCAGATCGCTCCCGTGCTTTCAGTAATTTGGAACTTCTCGAAGTCGATATGGTATTTAAATGTCTCTGCGTTAATTTCCTCAGTTTTTGGTCTGTTTGATATAAAAAAATCTTCAACCAAACCCGCATCGGAATAGCCAATATATTCGGGAGCAAGTGGTAGCAGAACCTGTTTACTACTACCATCTGAATACTTCCCTGCAAACAAATTGAAGAGCATAAAGAATGCTGCTTGACTGCCGTTTGTTAAAGCAATATTTTGCGGGCCTATATCCCAGCCATATTCAGCTTTAAGTAATGAAGCGAGTGACTTAATGAAGTCCAAATTGCCTTGTGGTGGATCGTAAACACCGATCAGCTGCTGGAAATCGGATGTAGACTCAACAATTTCCAGCAATCTATTTTTAAAATAATCCTGCACTTCCGGAATATGCGCAGGATTGCCTCCCCCCATCATGATTAAACCTGAGTCGCCAGCCAAGGCATTTCCAAGATCTTCCATTAAGCTTGTAATGCCGGCCTTTGAGGTAAACTTATCGCCGAAACTTGAGAACTTCATAAATATAAACACCTAATAACGTGAACAATGGTTTCGCTGCGATGGAATGAACCTATGGTAACTACAACTTTAATGACTAGACTGGTATAGGTATACACCAAATATTAATACGGAGCACAAGCATGCGATTCATATCACTTTTTTTGTTTTCATTCTTAGTAAGTAGTCTTTGCCTGGCCCATGATCAAACGCATTCTGACTTACCCTTTATCGAAGTCAGCACGACAGCAAGCGCAAAGTCCTTGCCCGATCAAGCCATAATTAATATTACTTTCTCTGCAACAAAGTTTGAAGCAGAAAAAGCGAGAAGAGCCGTCGACAAGCTGGTCCGCCCTTTCCTGTCAAAACTAGAAGAATACGATATTCAAGAGAACTCCCTCGACACAAGCAATACACAATTACACCCACAATACGAATACCGAAATAACCAGCGAGATTTCAAAGGTAATCAAATTACGCGCAAAATTGAGTTTAAACTAAATGATCTTGCGCAACTCCAGGCTCTTATCCAAGACATCACCCGCACAGAAGCATCTCATCTAGGGAGTATAAGATTCACACTTAAGAACAAACAGAAGCTAAAACGCAAAGCCTTAAACAAAGCAATTAATAAAGCAAAAAATAAAGCAGCTACCATTGCCCAAGGCTTCGAAGTAAGCTTGGGGAAAATTTTAAATGTAAAGCATGTTAGCAACGAAGCAAGACCAGCCCCACAAATGCGCGCCATGGCAATGAGTGCTGAAATGAGCGACAGCCAAAGTAATACCTACCAGCAAAAAGAAATTGAATACAATGCGACCATTAGCGCAGTATTTTCAATCGATTAAGCACTAGTCATACGACACCAAATAGCATATAGCACCGGCAATTCAACCTGAATCGCCGGTGCCTCATTCAGCCCGCAACTTCAACAGACTCACTATTTTTATGCTTATCAAGCTTACGCTCTGAAGCGCTCCAGTAATAAAGAACTAACCCTGAAAGGATACACGCGGTACCGATTAGCATTACTTCGCTAATGTGTTCACCATTAAAAAAGGCACCCAAAGCCAAAGCAAAAACAGGTGTCATCAGAGTCACCATTGCAACAGCCGTTGCACCCAGCTCTTTAATAATAAAAAAGTAACATGCAAAGCCCAATAGTGAGCCGGCTATCGCTAGATACAAAACAGACCATGGCGAACGTGTTCCCCAATCAAGGTACGGAAGCTGACCATCCATCACAAACCATGCTGCAATAAATAGCGGCACCGATAGTAATAAAGTGCCTACCGTAATGCTTAATGGGTGTGCCTTAAACTTCTGCTTTTCAACTAACACGCCACCAAGACTATATAAGCTGACAGCTAACAAAAGCAATAATAAGCCAAACCAGCCTTTGTCCATCACCACCCAGTCATCTTTAAAGATCAGCAAAAGCCCAGAAAAAGATATACCAAAAGCAAACCAGCGTGCGCGAGTAAACTTAGCAGAGCCAATCAACACATGTGATAACAAGTTAGATATCACTGGAGATAGTGCATAAATCACCGAAATAATGCCCGAAGGTACGTATGCCGCCGCTATGTAAGTGCACAGCATGGCCAGAAAAACGCCAAGCAAAGAAGCGGCATAAACTTTAATAGCTCGCGCTGTCCACGAGAGTTTAATCTTAAAAAGGCGTAAGATCGCATAGCCGATAGCGGCCGCTAACAACATTCGCAGCGTAATTGCACTAATGGGCGTTATCGTTTCACTGCTCCACTGAATAGCTAAGGGAGTAGTCGACCAGATTATTATAATGGTGGCATACGCCACGGGCACAGACATGCTATATCCTCTTTTAATAGTTAGTTTAATTAAAGAAAATACAGCGATATAAGGTGGGTGAAACGATAAGTCACTGCATTTTCTTGCTGTGACTTGAAAGGCTTATAAAACAGACTACTTCTTCAGAAACACAGCGAGCATTGCCATACGGGCGCGCACACACCATCGCATGCTGGCAACCTTGCCTAAACCACGAATAGCGATTAAGGCATAGGCACAAAGCATGAGATCTTTCATTGCAGGTGCTGTGTTTTGATTAATAGTAGTCATAAGCCAATACTGGAGGGCTTTTAGCTTATTGTCAACGCTTAGAGTTCGAGTCGTTATAAATAGTTTCCCAGCGAGGTGTAGACTCAGCAACATAAGAACCAGTAAACTCGGTCTGTAAGCCTCCACGAGTGTTATACCACCTGATGGCAGTAAAATGAGGTTGCGGACCTATGTCCATCCAATGCTTAACTTTTTTTGGAATAATCAATAAATCTCCAGCCCCACATTGAAGTATATGTATCTTTTCCTGAACATGGATATATACGAGTACTGCCCCCTCAATAAAGAAGCGCGCTTCATCTTCGTTGTGCGTATGCTCAGAAATGTACTGACTACGCAATACCACGCCATGAACATCGTCTTCATGAATACGAGCGATATCTGCATATAAATAATTATGCTCACGCTTTACATTCTCAACCAGCTCTTCGTAAAGCTTAAGCAGCTGGTCTCCAGTTGGGCTCGTATTGGGCAGCATTGTGAGAATGTCGTGCTGAGCAAAATAAATTCCATCTTCGGCTAGCTCTGCTACTTGAATAGCATGATCGTCCGAAACTTTTAGCGGTGCTCGCAAATTAAATTGATTATAAAGAGCTAATTGGCTCACCTATGAATCCCTGATACCAATAATAAATTAAGACTGGAAATTAACTGAGCTAAGTCTGGCAAATATTGACTCACTTTAAAATGAGATTAAGCACAGCAAATTAAGAAATAACATTATTTAACTTTTGATTTGTAAGCCCAGGTAACAGCAGTTTCATTTGATTACATATATGCTACTCATCCTGAACAAAGGCGCCGTGAGTCAATCATTTTTGCGGAAACTTTGTTCCTTTCCTGAATTAATTGCGCAGCGATAGATACAGCGATCTCAGCAGGTAGCTTACTGCCAATCGGAAATCCAATTGGCGCATTTAGCCTTGCTAATTCTTCAGAAGCGAAACCGAGGGTGCGCAGCCGCTGCAAACGCTTGCTGGTAGTATTTTGAGACCCCATTGCGCCGACCAGAAAGCATCGGCTATGCAAACCCGCCATCACCGCAAGATCATCAACTCTTGGGTCGTGAGCCAAAGCCAGCACAGCAGAATAGGAATCAGAAAATCGCTCTTTTATCAGATCATCTGGTAAGCAAAGATGCAGCGGAGT
>NZ_LWGA01000763.1:0-5177 GCF_001635235.1 Oleiphilus sp. HI0117
CAGAAAGCTTAGCGTCACCTGAAATGCTACTGGCTGTCTCGAAATAATGAGAAAGGTCTGCCTGTGCTGAGATCAAGCCTGCATCGTAACTTGATAAGCCGTATTCGGCGCAGAACCTTGCCTTTCGTGCATCAGGAAGCTCTGGCATCTCAGTTTTAATCTGATCAATAAACTCGTCAGACAATTCGACAGGAAGCAGGTCAGGGCATGGGAAGTAGCGGTAATCGTTTGCTTCTTCTTTGCTACGCATGGAGCGGGAGATATCTTTCTCTCCATCGTATAAGCGGGTCTCTTGCGTGATGCTGCCGCCATCTTCAAGAATATCTATCTGACGCTCAACCTCAAGGGCGATCGCCTTTTCCATGAAGCGGAAGGAGTTAAGGTTCTTGGTTTCGGTTCGTGTACCAAGCTCTTCCTGACCTTTGGGGCGTACCGAGATATTGACGTCAAAGCGCATTGAGCCTTGTGACATTTCACCGTCACAGATGCCAAGAGAGGTAACAATTGAGTGTAGTTTTTTGGCAAAGGCGACTGCTTCTTCACTATTGCTGATATCAGGCTCTGACACGATTTCAATAAGCGGTGTTCCCGCGCGGTTCAGATCTATGCCTGACATGCCATGGTAATCTTCATGAAGCGATTTACCGGCATCTTCTTCAAGGTGAGCGTGATGGATACGAACAGACTTCTTGCTGCCGTCCTCTAGTTCAATTTCAACAACACCAGGGCCAACGATCGGCAGGTCTAGCTGCGTGGTCTGGTAACCCTTGGGCAAGTCTGGGTAAAAATAGTTTTTACGTTCGAAAACCGAGCGTTTACCGATTTCTGCGTCGATAGCCAAGCCGAACATAACGGCGTAACGAAAGGCTTGCTCATTTGGTACAGGCAAGGTGCCAGGCAAGGCTAGGTCAACTTCGTTTGCCTGAGTGTTTGGCTCTGCGCCATAGGCAGTAGAAGAGCCGGAAAATATTTTCGTTTTGGTGGCGAGCTGGACGTGAACTTCAAGCCCGATTACTGTTTCCCATTGCATAGTGTTTCTCCAGGCTTAAATGTTCTGTGGTGCTAAGGTGTGCCAATCGGTAACTTGTTGGAACTGATGCGCGACGTTAAGCATACGTTGTTCGTCGAAGTAGTTACCAATAAGTTGCATGCCAATAGGCAGACCATTTAATAAGCCTGCTGGAAGTGACATGCCAGGCAGCCCGGCGAGGTTGGTTGAAATAGTAAAGATATCTTCAAGATACATTTTTACAGGGTCATCACCTTTGGAATTAAAGCCAAATGCTTCCGACGGAGAGGTTGGGCCTAAGATCAAATCAACTTCTTCAAAGGCGCTGACGAAGTCATTCTTAATTAAACGGCGAACCTGCTGTGCTTTTCTGTAATAGGCATCGTAGTAGCCGGCGGATAGGGCGTAAGCACCTATTAGAATACGTCGTTTAACTTCATCGCCGAAGCCTTCAGAGCGGGTGCGCTGATACATGTCCATCAGATCTTTCGGGTCGTCACAACGGTGCCCAAAGCGAACGCCGTCAAAGCGTGACAAGTTTGCAGAACATTCTGCTGGCGCAATCACGTAGTAGGCCGGTACTGACAGGTCAGAATGTGGTAGCGACACTTCTTTAAACGTCGCTCCCAGCTTTTCCAGCTCCTTAATAGCGGTTTGCAATACATCCTGCAATTCAGCGCTTAAGTGCTCGTTGAAAAACTCTTTTGGTAGACCAATTCGGAGGCCTTCAAGTGAGTTATTCAAGTTCGCTGTGTAGTCTGGTACTTCGCGGTCTAGGCTGGTTGAGTCCTTGGCGTCATGTCCTGCAAGCACGTTCAGCATCATTGCCGCATCTTCTGCAGTGAGAGCCATCGGGCCAGCTTGGTCAAGACTTGATGCGAAGGCAATCATTCCGTAGCGTGAAACACGGCCGTAGGTTGGTTTTAATCCGGTTAAGCCGCAAAGAGAAGCAGGCTGGCGAATAGAGCCGCCGGTATCGGTTGCGGTTGCTATTGGCACAAGTCGAGCGGCAACGGCAGCTGCTGAACCGCCAGATGAACCACCGGGTACAAGTTGCTCTTCTTGGCTCCAAGGGTTGATAACTTTGCCAAAATAACTTGTCTCGTTAGATGAGCCCATCGCGAATTCATCCATGTTTGTTTTACCTAAACAAACTGCGCCCGCATTTTTAAAATTGCTGACGATGGTGGCGTCATAAGGCGGAATAAAGTTATCTAGCATTTTTGAGGCGCAGGTAGTTAACACGCCTTCGGTGCAGAAGATGTCCTTATGTGCAAAGGGAATACCTGTCCAGGGTGTTGCCTTGCCGCTTGCGATAATCTCATCGGCTGCTTTCGCCTGTGCAAGCGCTTGTTCTTCGGTAACGGTAATGAAACTATTATATTGGCCGTCAAGCTTCTTGATTCTGTCTAGAAAGTATTGGCTGAGCTCGAGGCTTGAAAACTCGCCGCTAGCAAGCCCTGTTGATAATTGTTTTACAGTTTTGTTTAGCATGTTTAGTTAGCTTTCGAATAGAGTGAATGTTGTGCTATCGATAATAATGTGATGTTGCTAATGGATAGGTGGACGTTCACCTTACTCAATAACCTTTGGCACAAGAAATAAACCGTCTTCAGTGTTGGGGGCGACAGTTTGGAGCTTTTCTCTTTTATCGCTTTCAGTGACAACATCTGGACGTAGAACCTGTACAGCATCCATTGGGTGAGCCATTGGTGGAATGTCTTCAGTATTGGCATTTTGTAGCTGATCAACCAATGACAGAATATTTGTTATATCGTTACTGATTTTCTCAACTTTATCGTCTTCGATATGAAGCCGAGCCAGGTGAGCAATTTTATTGATGTCTTCTGGATCGATGGACATGTTAATCCTCAAGCGTTGTCTTTTCTGGAGCATCAATTCGAAGCCACAGATTAGGTGTTAGGTAATTAAAAAATTGCCGCCATAATATCAGGAATAATTCCGGCCAGACAAATAAGAGGGGTTAATTAAATCGTATTGTTTAATATATGTTCAGAAATGGGGTAAATTAGCTTTAATTATCGTTCATTTTTCAATTCCGTCTTGCTCTATATAGGTACCGTTGTTAAAGTTGCTCGATTATTTTCTACGAATTGTTTAGGTTGATCTCACACCATGTTTAAAAAGATCCGAGGCTTATTTTCCAGCGATTTATCTATTGACCTAGGGACAGCTAATACGCTTATTTATGTTAGGGAACGAGGCATTGTTCTGGATGAACCTTCTGTAGTCGCTATTCGTAGCAACGGAGCGCAAAAAACAGTTGCAGCGGTTGGTGCTGAAGCAAAGCGTATGCTTGGTCGTACTCCTGGTAATATCACAGCAATTCGCCCATTGAAGGATGGAGTTATTGCAGACTTCGTTGTGACTGAAAAGATGTTGCAGCACTTTATTCACAAAGTTCACGAAAACAGCTTTATAACACCTAGCCCGCGTGTTTTGGTTTGTGTACCGAGTCGTTCAACTAAAGTTGAGCAAAAGGCCATACGCGAGTCTGCTCTAGGTGCAGGTGCCCGTGAAGTTTATTTGATTGAAGAACCAATGGCTGCTGCGATTGGTGCCGGTTTACCCGTTGAAGAAGCAAGTGGCTCTATGGTCGTTGATATTGGTGGTGGTACGACTGAAATTGCCATCATTTCTCTAAACGGCATTGTTTATGCTGACTCAGTAAAAGTTGGTGGTGACCGCTTTGATGAAGCAATTGTTACTTATGTTCGTCGTAACTACGGCAGCCTAATTGGTGATACCACTGCAGAGAAGATTAAACAGGAAGTCGGTTGTGCATACGAAGGTCTTGAACTTCGAGAGATCGATGTACGTGGTCGCAATCTGGCAGAAGGTGTGCCTCGTGGCTTTACCTTGAACAGTGAAGAAATCCTCGAAGCGCTACAAGAGTCATTATCTGCGATTGTACAGGCAGTGAAAGGGGCTTTAGAGCAGTCACCTCCAGAGCTTGCATCAGATATTGCCGAGCGTGGTATTGTCCTGACAGGTGGCGGATCATTGCTCCGAGGTCTTGATCGACTTTTAAGTGAAGAAACAGGCCTTCCTGTTATTGTCGCAGAAGACCCGCTTACCTGCGTTGCTCGTGGTGGTGGTAAAGCAATCGAATTGATCGATAATAGCTCGGATGGCTTATATCCAATTGAATAAAAAGCTGGGTAACATTGAGTAATGAAACTTGGCGCTTCTGATAAAACAATTTTTGTTCAAGGCCCTTATCTCGTATACAGGTTAATTCTAGCATCAGTCGTATCACTCTTATTGATATTCATTGATGTTAGATTTAGCTATCTAGACCCTGTTCGTGGAGTAATAAGCTCTGCGTTAACACCGGTTCACTGGTTGAGTGATTTACCGGTTTCTATTAGTGAAGGCTTGAGTGAAAGCTTTACGAGCCGTTCCGATCTCCAAGAAAAAATCGATTTAATGGAATCCCGCATGTTGGTGCTTGAGCGCAAAGCTCAAAAACTCGCATCAGTAACGGCTGAGTTAAATCGCTTGCGTGAGCTACTGAATGCTTCTCGCATTGTTGACGATGGTGTCGTTGTTACCGAAATGATCGGTGTTAGCCCTGATTCTGACAATCAATACATCTTGCTTAACAAGGGCAGTCAAGACAGGGTTTATCTCGGTCAGGCCGTTCTTGATTCACAGGGATTGATGGGGCAAGTGGTTGAAGTAAATGAATTTACCAGCCGGGTCCTACTTATCTCTGATAGTCGTCATGCGGTTCCTGTCCAAGTAAATAGAAATGGTGTTAGGGCGATTGCTTATGGTGTTGGGGCGCTCGACTATCTTGAGCTAGGAAATGTTCCAGATACCTCTGATATTGAGGTGGGTGATCTTTTGGTAAGTTCTGGTCTAGGGGGGCGCTTCCCGGAAGGCTATCCAGTGGCAAGGATTAGCCAGATATCGCACCATGATGGACGCTCCTTTGCAGAGGTTCGCGCCAGGCCTGAAGCACAGTTGAATAGAAGTCGTCTCTTGCTTTTGGTGTTTAAAGAGGGGCAAAACGATAGTACCGTCATCGATGAGAATAAAGAACAATCTAGTACTAAGCAGCATGCGTCTGACGAGGTAAACGAATGACTCAGTCGAGAGTAAGTTGGGTGGCCGTTGCATTGTCTTTCGCCGCAGCTGCCGT
>NZ_LWGA01000764.1:0-9940 GCF_001635235.1 Oleiphilus sp. HI0117
TCGCGTTTGGTTTTGGATATTAATGATGCTGATAAGGCGCTTAAGTTTGATAGTTTGAATCTCAAAGGTACGCCTATTTCCGGAGTGCGCAGTGCACGTAGAAATAAAGATGATCTTAGGGTTGTATTGGACTTAAAAGAAGAGGCTGAAACGAAAAGCTTTTTGCTAAAGCCAAATCAGAAGTACGGAAATCGTCTGGTTGTTGATTTATATACGAAAACAAAAAAGCTAAATGAAGCGCGCAAGAATGTTGTTAAGAAAGTGCCTGCGGGTCAGAAACGAGACATTATCGTTGTTATAGATCCAGGGCATGGTGGGGAAGACCCGGGTGCCATCGGCCCGAATCGTATAAAAGAAAAAGATGTCGTGTTGGCAATTGCTAAAGAATTGAGAAAGCAGATTAATGCTCAAAAAGGCTTTAAAGCTTACCTGACCAGAGAGCGGGATTATTATATTGGTTTGCGCAAGCGTACCCGGATTGCCAGAAAGCATAATACTGACTTGTTAGTGTCTATTCATGCTGATGCATTTAAGAAAGCCCAGGCACACGGTGCATCAGTTTTTGCCTTGTCAAACCGTGGCGCGACCAGTGAGACAGCTCGTTGGTTAGCGCAAAAAGAGAATTCTGCCGATTTAATAGGCGGCGTGGGTGGTGTAAGTTTGGAAGACAAGGATGACGTTCTAGCGAGCGTACTCTTGGACCTTTCTTCCACGGCAAGTTTAAAAGCGAGTTTAGGCGTAGGTAGTAAGGTATTAAGCTCCATGGGCAATGTTGCTCGTTTGCATAAGCGTTCGGTTCAGCAGGCAGGTTTTGTGGTGTTGAAGTCACCAGATATTCCATCAATATTGGTTGAGACAGGATTTATTTCAAATCCGGCAGAGTCCAAGAGATTAAAGTCGTCAAAGTATCAGCGGAAAATGGCCAAGGCGATAAAGGGCGGAATTCTCGCTTACTTTAATGACGCGCCACCTCCGGGAACGCTATTGGCATGGAATAAGGGTGGCAATAGTGTAGTGAACCAAAGTGTTGCTCAAAGCACTAAATCAAAAGCCACGAATTTCAAGAAGTATGTTGTTCGAAAAGGTGATACCCTTTCCCATATTGCGATGCGCAATGATGTATCGCTTACAGAGCTTCGTCGTTTGAATCGGCTTCGCTCTGATAATGTATGGGTTGGTCAACGCTTGTCGCTACCTTCCTCGTAAGCTTCCGTTTTTGATTAGATTTTCAGATTTCTTCTATGAGTAAAATTCATAAGCTATCCGCGCGCCTAGCAAACCAGATAGCTGCAGGTGAAGTGGTGGAGCGTCCTGCTTCTGTTGTAAAAGAATTATTAGAAAACGCCTTGGATGCGGGTGGACGCAAAATATTGGTCCAGGTTGAGCAAGGCGGTGTTAAGCGAATTTTAGTTCGTGATGACGGTGAAGGCATGGGCAAAGATGATTTACCTCTATCCTTAAGTCGTCACGCTACCAGTAAAATTGAATCCCTGGATGATCTGGAAACCGTCGCGACCTTAGGGTTTAGGGGGGAAGCCTTAGCAAGTATTAGTTCGGTTTCCCGTTTAGCTCTTAGTTCAAAAACAGACAATGCAGAGCAGGGTTGGCAAGCGGTTACTGAGGGGCGAGATATGGAAGCCCGATTAAGTCCTGTTGCTCATAATCGAGGGACAAGTGTCGATGTTAGAGACTTGTTTTTTAATACGCCTGCTCGAAGAAAGTTTTTGCGGACAGAAAAGACTGAATTCAATCATTTAGAAGAAGTGCTCAAACGGCAAGCGTTGAGCCGTTTTGAAGTAAGTTTTGAGTTGGTTCACAATCAGAAAGTTGTGCATAGTCTGCGTCCAGCGCCGACGATCAAGGAAAAACAACTGCGTATCGCTGCCTTATGTGGCAAACCCTTTATGGAGAATGCGGTTGATATTGATGTGGAGGCAACGGGGCTTAAGTTATGGGGCTGGGTAGCTAAACCAACCTTCTCAAGAAGTCAGGCTGACTTGCAGTACTTTTACGTTAATGGTCGTGTTATCAGGGATCGTTTGGTGAGTCATGCTGTAAAGCAGGCTTATCGTGATGTCTTATATCATGGGCGTCACCCTGCCTTTGTTTTGTATCTAGAGCTTGATCCTGCGCTGGTTGATGTCAATGTTCATCCGACCAAGCATGAGGTTCGTTTTAGGGATGGGCGCTTAGTTCACGATTTTATATTCAGAAGTCTTCATAAGGCGCTTGCGGATATTCGACCAGAAGAATTGGCCGCTCCTGAAGATGGTTCGGCACCGAATCGCGACTTGTCAAATATTCAGGCAAGTACTTCGCTTCAAGCTCAGGCTAGTGCTTTTACGCCGAGTTATGGTTCTCAGTCAGCAATGTCTTTGGGAGTCCAGGGAGTTAGTAGTGCGGTGACTGGCGCTGGCCAAGGTGTGGGAAGTGCTTCGCCATCAATGTTGCAAACATCTGGCCAGGGTGTTTCGGAGGTTCTATCTCAATATAAAGCCCTTCACCCTGATCAGAACCTTGGTCAGCAGCAAGAAGCTGTTGATGGGCGTGAACACCCATTAGGTTTTGCTATTGCTCAGCTTCATGGGATTTATATTCTCGCTCAGAATAGTAGTGGTTTGATTGTTGTAGATATGCACGCAGCTCATGAGCGGATTACTTATGAGCGAATGAAAAATGATTTTTATAGTGATGGAATCAAGGCTCAGCCCCTGCTTGTGCCGATGAATATCTCTCTAAGTCAACGAGAGGCTTCTGTTGCTGAAGAATGTGCCGGGGACTTACAGAAATTTGGTTTGGGCCTAGAACGGTCTGGTCCGGAAAGTATCGTTATTCGTCAGGTGCCAGTGATACTTCAGCAGGTGAATGTTGATCAGCTAGTAAGAGACTTGTTGAGTGATATGATTACGCACGGATACTCCGACCAGCTAGAGGCAAAAGCGAATGAGTTGATGTCGACTATGGCTTGTCATGGTTCGGTAAGGGCCAATCGATCGTTGACGATACCGGAGATGAACGCTTTGCTGAGAGATATGGAAGAAACTGAGCGCAGTGGTCAGTGTAACCATGGCCGCCCAACCTGGACCGCACTGTCTATGGGTGAGCTGGATAAGTTATTTCTGCGGGGGCGTTAAGATGTTGCGAATACCTTCTTTAAGGCTTTATCAATGAGCTTGCCTAGTGCAATTTGTCTAATGGGGCCGACAGCGGCGGGTAAGACAGACCTGGCAGTCTCTCTTCATGAAACCTTAGCTTGCGACATTATCAGTGTGGACTCTGCCTTGATATATCGAGGCATGGATATCGGTACGGCAAAACCCGAAAAAGAATTGTTGGCGCGCGCTCCACACCGACTGATTGATATTATTGCTGCTAAAGACAGTTATTCGGTAGCTCGGTTTTATGATGATGCGCTAAGAGAGATGCAGGAAATAACAAGTCGTGGACGCACACCTTTATTGGTGGGCGGTACGATGATGTACTACAAAGTTTTGCAGAATGGTATCGCATCCTTGCCTTGTGCTGATGACAAGGTTCGCGCAGCGATATCTCTTGATGCTGAAAAGCATGGCTGGCCTTATGTTCATGAGCAGCTGGCGCTAGTCGACCCCGAATCTGCCGCGCGCCTAAAACCAACTGATTCCCAGCGTCTTCAAAGAGCTTTGGAGGTTTTTCGGGTAACAGGAAAGACGCTGACTCAGTTTTGGCAGGATCAGCAAAGTCAATCAGAGAGTGGCGCAATTCCGCCAGCCCCCTATGAATTCATTAACCTCTCAATTGCACCGAGTGATCGTTCCGAGCTGCATCAACGTATTGCTCTACGCTTTGATATTATGTTGAAGAGTGGTTTTATCGAAGAGGTTGAAGGGTTTTACCACTCTGGAGAGGTGACAGCAGATATGCCTTCAATGCGTTGTGTTGGCTATAGGCAGGTTTGGGATTACCTAGATGGCAAGTTAACGAAAGATGAAATGCGAGAAAGGGGGGTTATTGCAACTCGACAACTCGCTAAAAGGCAGCTAACTTGGTTGAGGTCTTGGCCAAATTTGCACCAATTAGAGACGAATGATGTAAAAGTGCTGGCTAAAGCGCGAGAAATAATTGAAAATGCTAAATATTAAGACGCATCTCACATAAAAAATGAAAAAAATGCGTTAAATGGAATAAAATAGATTTATTAAAAAAATACTAGGAGATAATAAAATGTCTAAGGGTCACTCTCTTCAAGATCCATATTTGAATGCACTTCGTAAAGAGCGAATTCCTGTTTCAATATTTCTTGTTAACGGCATTAAGCTACAAGGCCAGATTGAGTCATTTGACCAGTTTGTCATTTTACTTAAAAACACTGTTAGCCAAATGGTGTATAAGCACGCTATTTCAACGGTTGTACCTGCACGTAATGTTCGCGTTGCAACACCTGAAGAACAAGAGTCATAGTCTATCTTGACTCTATCCCCACTATCAGACTTTTATCGTCGCTTAGCTTTTTTGCCCGCCGGAGTAGTAATTAAACGTGTTTGACCGTCCCGACTCCGGTGAGCTGGCTATACTGGTTCATATTGATTTTAACTCTGAAAAAGAACGTGAAGACCCTGATGAATTCAAGGAGTTAGTGTCTTCTGCTGGGGTTGAAACGCTAGCAGTCATTACTGGCTCTAGAGATAAGCCGGATGCCCGGCACTTTGTTGGTAAGGGTAAGCTGGAAGAAATACAGTTCGAGTTAGAGCATGGTGAGGCAGATGTTGTGCTGTTTAATCATGCTTTGTCACCAAGTCAGCAGCGAAATCTTGAAGCGGCCCTGGAGTGTAGAATTATCGACCGTACAGGTATCATTTTGGATATCTTTGCTCAGCGGGCGAGAACTCACGAAGGTAAGCTGCAGGTCGAACTTGCTCAGTTAGAATATATGTCGACGAGATTGATTCGCGGCTGGACCCACTTGGAGCGTCAAAAGGGTGGTATCGGTTTACGAGGGCCGGGTGAGACTCAGTTAGAAAGTGATAGACGTTTACTTCGCGGTCGTATCAAGACTATTACCTCACGTCTGGAGAAAGTTCGTAAACAGCGTGACCAAGGTCGTAGAGCACGCACCCGTGCAGAAATACCAACAGTATCCTTGGTTGGTTATACCAATGCTGGTAAATCTACTTTATTCAATCGAGTCACTGAAGCGGATGTTTATGCTGCCGACCAGCTGTTTGCAACCTTGGACCCGACTTTAAGAAAGTTGAACCTGCCGGATATCGGCAACGCTATTTTGGTTGATACCGTTGGTTTTATTAGACATCTCCCGCATAAATTGGTAGATGCCTTCCGGGCAACGCTTGAAGAAACCTGCAACGCTACGCTTCTTTTGCATGTCATTGATTGTCATGATGAAGGTCGCATGGATAATATTGAGCAGGTGGAGCATGTTCTTAAGGAGATTGGTGCGGATAAGGTTCCGACTTTAAAGGTTTATAATAAGCTAGATCTATTAGACGGTCGTGAGCCGAGAATAGATAGAGATGAAGACGGTGTGCCGCAGCGAGTATGGGTGTCTGCTTATACGGGTGCTGGTGTAGATCTGCTTAATCAAGCGATTATTGAAATTCTTGGTGATGAAATAGTTCATCAGAAAATTAAACTTGACCCTTCTAAAGGTGGAAAACTAAGAGCCTTGTTTTATGCTGCATCGGTCGTGCAGGATGAAAGCTATGATGAAGAAGGCGGGCTAGTTCTAGAGATTCGCTTACAGCGCCTCGATTACGAAAGACTGCTTCGCCAAGCTGAAGTTAATGAATCTGATTTAGATATCACTAACTTGTAATCACAAGCTATCCAGCCCGATAAAAGGCACTAAAATGTCACGCATTTGACTGAAAACGTGCAGCCAAATGTGCGTCAAGTCAGAAAATTACATTTCTCAAAAAAACTTACACTAAGTTATGTAAGTACTTCTGTTAAAAATAAAAAGCTGTGCTATGTTTTATGGATAGCGAACTTCTTTTCTAGGAATTCATCGTAAGATATTGATATTTTAGGCATTGCCAAATTGAGGATAAGATATGTTTCTTAATAAATCAGTGGTTTCATCGCTGAGCATGGCGCTTTTGCTAAGTGCATGTAGCGGAAGTGACGGTTTTGGTGTGGGTAATGGTAACCCAGATGATTCAAGTGGTACTGAAACTACTGAAACCGATTCCGGGACGGATACATCACCGACTGCTGACGTGGACGAGAGGTTAGGTTCTGGTTCAGGTAATAGTTTTGATGCTGGTGCAATGGTAACCGGTTTGGCTGACGGTGAGGTGCTTTCTTACGGTGCTAGTACGACGATATCTGTCAATGTAGTTAATGCAGGTAGGGATAATGAATTATTAGCAACGCCAACCTCAGTGAGCTTTAGTTCAGCTTGTGCGACACAAGGATTGGCGACAATTGGTGAATCAGCGTTAAGTTCTGCAGGTGTGGCGACCGTAAATTATACTGCCACATCTTGTACTGGTTCGGATACGATAACAGCAACGACAACTGATGATGAAGGTAATACCTCAACTGCATCCGTAACAATTGATATCTCTAGTTTAGGTTTGGGTAGAAGTTCTGGCGATTCTTTTGTATCGGGTGAAATGACAACGCTAACTGACGGTGTTGATCTAACCTATGGTGGCGACACGGTTGTGTCGGTCAATATTGTTGATACCAACGGTAATACTCTATTTACCTCTAGTTCCGTGTCGGTTAGCTTTACTTCAAATTGTGTGCAGCAAGGCAAGTCGGATATTTCATCTTCGGTTAATACAACGACAGGTACCGCGGTTGCAACGTATACTGCGAATACCTGTGAAGGGCCTGATGTCATTACCGCTACACTAAGTGATGGGACCTCAGCTACAGCAAATATTAACGTAGCAGAGCAAATACTAGGTGAATTAGCTTTTGTATCGGCTGATCCTTCAACCATCGCGTTGAAAGGCAGTGGCTCAAGTGCTCACCCAGAGGTTACAACCGTTACCTTCAGTTTGAACGATGCGACGGGCGAGCCGATGGCAGGTGAAACAATTGAATATTCTCTGTCAACGAATGTGGGGGGGATTACTTTCCCTAATGGCTTATCGACTTATTCTTCGGTAACGGATGAAGAGGGTAATACTTCAGTACAGCTTACTGCTGGTGGCGTTAACATTAGTGTGGCAATCATTGCAACGGTAACTGTTGAGTATGAGGATGGTTCAACTGCAACGACAACTACGACATCTGATTCAATTGCCGTTCTGGGTGGACTTCCTGACCAAGACAGCTTTACTTTATCTGTAGAGACCTTTAACCCTCGTGGTTGGGATATTTCTGGAACAACTTCTCGAATGACTGTGCGCGCAGGTGACCGCTTTAATAATGAGGCTAGAGATGGTACTCAGGTTTCTTTTGTGACAACCGGTGGTCAGATAGTGGGTTCCTGTGAATTAGATAGTGGCTTTTGTTCAGTTGATTGGACAAGTTCGAATCCGCGTCCCGATAACGGTTTAGTGCATATTATGGCACGTACGACTGGAGAGGAGTCATTTATTGATGCGAACTTGAATGGTCAATATGATTTAGGTGAAGTCATAGATGTCGAACTGGACGAAGCTTATATCGATGTTAACTATAATGGTGTGCGTGATGATAATGAGTTCTACTCAGATTTTAACAATAATCAGGTATACGACACTAAGACTAATCCGGGATTTTATCAGGGGGCAAGTTGTACTGAGGCAGCTGAAGAACCTTCGGATCCTGATGACCCTAATTCTCCGTATCATTGTGAGTCGCTAGTCGATGTAAGACGTGTAGCTACGATCTGTATGTCTGAAGATGATGTCGTAATTTCTGATAACTTAGGTGGTGGGGTTCTGGATGCTTCAGCGGGCGCCGCAGGAGTTCTAGTTACAATTACTGATGGTAAAGGGCTAATGCCTGCAAATGGCACTACTGTAGCAGTAAGTGTTGAGGATGGTGAGATTGTAACGGGCCAAAATATTGTAATTCCTAATCAGTGTCCAGTAGATTCTGACGGTAATCCGATTCCGTTTACTAACATGATTATAGTAGAGGCAGATGATGACCCTGCTACTAGCTTCGGTACATTAAAAGTCGCTGTAACACGCGCAGATGGGGTGATTGAAGAACGTTTTATCTCTTTCCTTCACTAGGTTTCTTATTTAATAGTTAGATCTAAATCCTTAATGGGGAAGCATAAGCTTGCCCATTTTTATGTCTGATAAACGCCCACCATAAAAACCGCTTGCTGTCCGTCTCCAAGCACAATACTATGTGCCTCTTGTAAACTAAGACTTTGCCCTCATTAACCACACTTGTGGGCAATTAAGTCACAATACTTTGATTCGTAAGAATCTTTCATGAAACTAATCTAAAAAATGTAACGGAGTCTTCTATGGCCTGGAATGAGCCGGGTGGTAATCGTAATGATAACGACCCTTGGGGTTCTAATAATCGAGGGAATAAAGGCGGCAATAATCAAGGGCCACCTGATCTCGATGAAGCTTTAAAACAACTGATGGATAAGCTGAATGGCTTGTTTGGTTCAGGCCCGAAAAAAACTGGTGGCTCTTCTGGCGGTTCAAGCCAGGGTGCTGGTGGTGTATTTATTTTGGCATTGATTGCGCTGGTCATCTTTTTAGGCTTTAAGTCATTTTATACCATTGATGAGCAGGAAAGAGGCGTTGTCCTTCAATTAGGTAAGTACAACCGAACCTTGGACCCGGGCTTACGCTTTGTGATTCCTGTTGTCGAGAAGGTCATTCCTGTAAACGTAACTAATGTTCGAAATGCCGAGTTGAAGCAAGAAATGCTGACTCAGGATGAGAACGTGGTTCAGGTTGAACTAAACGTTCAGTATACGGTATCGGACCCAGTAGCATTTGCTTTACGCGTTGAAGATCCAGAGCGTAGTTTACAACATGCTGCTGAATCAGCATTACGGCATGAAGTGGGTAGTACAGATTTGAACCCAATTCTAACGGCTGGCCGTGCTGTGCTTGCAGAAAATGCGCGAACGCGTCTGCAAAGCTTTATGGATTCCTACGACACGGGTGTTAACGTTAGTATTGTTAACGTTAAAGAAGCGCGTGCACCTGCTGCTGTTCAGTCAGCCTTTGATGATGTTCAAAAGGCTAATCTGGATAAAGAGCGTTATGTAAACGAAGCAGAGGCTTATGCCAACACCGTTGTTCCCGAAGCGCGTGGTAAGTCTCAGCGAATGTTAGAAGAAGCGAACGCATATAAAGAGCAGGTTATCTCTCAGGCACAAGGTGAGGCTGATCGTTTTAAGAAGTTACTTGTTGAATATAAAAAAGCGCCAGAAGTTACCAGAGACCGTTTATATCTTGACGCAATCTCATCGGTATACAGCAATAGCAGTAAAGTCTTGGTGGATGTAGAAGGCGGCAACAATATGATGTATTTGCCTTTGGATAAGCTAATGTCTAACCGCTCTGTTAGTCTATCAAATGATGATAGCGTAGATCAGTCTGTGTCAGATATTGCAGACCAAGTTATTGAGGAGCTTCGTTCAAGAAACAACCGTACATCCAGGGAGAGCAGATAAATGTCTAAGTCTTCATTATTATCTTTGATTTCATTACTGGTTGTTGTCGTTGTTCTATCTGCATCGATTTATGTAGTAGATGAGCGAGAAGTGGGTATCAAGCTTCAGTTTGGTGAAATCGTTGAAACAAACATTCAGCCAGGTGTGCACTTCAAGATGCCTTTCTTTCAGAATGTTCGTTTGTTTGATGCGCGTCTTCTAACCTTAGATGCACAGCCAGCACGTTTTCTTACCGTGGGTAAGAAATTTGTAATCGTTGACTCTTTCATTAAGTGGAAGATTGTCGATGTTAAAGCTTATTACAAGGCAACAGCGGGTAATCGTTGGCAAGCCACGACCTTGTTGGCG
>NZ_LWGA01000765.1:0-16693 GCF_001635235.1 Oleiphilus sp. HI0117
AGCTCTCGGACTCCTTTACCAGTGGTATCGAAGCAGGCTTAAAAGATGCGGCTTTGAACTATGCTGAGGTAAAGGCTTTCGCTAGCCCCAGACGTTTAGCTGTTCGAGTTAAAGGTTTGGACGTGCAGCAAGCTGATAAGTCAGTTGAAAAGAAAGGCCCGTCAAAGAAAGCCGCTTATGATGCTGAAGGGAATCCTTCTCGCGCCTTGACTGGTTTTACCGGCTCGTTAGGTATTAAGCCTGAAGACCTAGAAGAAATGGAAACGCCGAAAGGAACATGGTTAGTTTACCGCTCGCTAGAGAAAGGTCAGGAAACCAAATCTTTGTTGAATGACATTGTTGCCCAGTCATTGAACAAGTTGCCTATTCCTAAGCGTATGCGTTGGGGAGCTCAAAAGGTTGAGTTCGTTCGACCGCTGCAGTGGGTATTGATGATTTTCGGTGATGAGGTTGTAGAAGGCAGTATTCTGGATATTCCAGCTGGTCGAAAGACTCGCGGTCACCGCTTCCATAGTCAGGGTGAGATTGAAATTACTAAAGCAGATGACTACGAAGTTCTATTGTTAGAGCTAGGCAAAGTGATTGCAGATTATGATCAGCGTAAGGAAAAGGTTCGTCAGGGTGTGACGGCTGCTGCTGAAGGTATTGGTGGTGTGGCTGTGATTGATGAAGACTTGTTGGACGAAGTCGCGTCTCTAAATGAGTGGCCCGTACCTTTAGTCGGCCGCTTCGACGAGCGCTTTTTGGAGGTGCCGACAGAAGCACTGATTTCTTCGATGAAAGAGCATCAGAAGTATTTCCATGCTTTGGATAAGAATGGCGAGATGCTACCAAACTTCATCACGCTAGCGAATATCGAAAGTAAGGACCCTCAGCAGGTAATTCAGGGTAACGAGCGTGTTATTCGTCCTCGCCTGGCAGACGCGGCCTTCTTCTTTGAAACGGATAAGAAGTCCACTTTGGCCTCGCGTCGTGAGCAGTTAAAGAAAATTGTCTTCCAGAGTAAATTGGGAACGGTTTACGATAAAACTGAACGTGTATCAAAGCTAGCTGCGAAGATTGGCGCAGCAATTGGTGGCAATGCGTCCGATGCAGAGCGTGCAGGAGAGCTAGCTAAATCTGACCTGGTGACAGAAATGGTTCTAGAGTTCTCTGATTTACAGGGAACCATGGGTTATCATTATGCTGTGCACGATGGAGAATCTAAAGAAGTTGCTTTAGCGTTGAATGAGCAGTACATGCCTAAGTTTGCGGGCGACAGCTTGCCGACCACAAAAACGGGTTGTGCACTTTCTATTGCTGAGAAACTTGATTCACTGGTTGGTCTATTTGGTATCAATCAGCCTCCAACGGGTACTAAAGACCCATTTGCCTTGCGCCGTGCTTCTTTAGGTGTGCTTCGAATCATTGTTGAAGAGCAATTGGATCTTGATCTGGTTGACCTAATTAATTGGTCGCTAGAGCAATACGAAGGCTTGGAAAACAATAGTGTCCAAGAAGACTTATTGAACTACATGTTGGAACGTTTCCGTGCCTGGTATCAGGATGAAAATGTATCTGCTGAAGTCTTCTTAGCGGTTAACGCTCGTAGGCCTACACGTCCGGTCGACTTTGATCAGCGCATCAAAGCGGTTAGCAACTTTTTGGGCCTCGAAGCGGCTTCAGCCTTATCGGCAGCCAATAAGCGTGTTTCCAATATTCTGGCGAAGAATAAGGGCGAGTTGGCAGATCAGGTCGACCAGAGTAAGCTGATTGAGCAAGCTGAAAAGGATTTGGCAGCTCAGGTAGATAGCCTAGCAAAAACTGTAACGCCATTGTTTGACCAAGGTAACTACCAAGCTGCTTTGACTGAGCTATCAAGTCTTCAAAAAGTTGTTGACCAGTTCTTTGAAGATGTCATGGTTATGGCCGATGATGAAGCGTTGAAGAATAATCGCTTAGCCTTGTTGAGTCAGCTGCGCGAGCTATTCCTGCGAGTGGCAGATATTTCGCTGCTTTCTAAGTAGCACCTAAGCACTAAGTTAGGCTTTCCCTTCTTGCTAGCAAAGCACTGCTCATTCGAGTGGTGCTTTTTTGTTTCTGGTCTTAATCTCTTGCAGAGGTTTTTTCTTCGCGCTTGATTAAGCTTGTGCTAACCCTCTAGTGGGCCACAGAACAACTGAAAGAATATTGGCAGCTGACTAATTCAACAAACCTACTTCTTTGTAGTAGCGAACTGCTCCGGCATGTAAGGGGGCTGATAAGCCTTCTTTAACCATTTTGGTCTTATCGAGAGCATGGAATGCAGGGTGAAGTTTTTTAAACTCGAGGAAATTTTCAAATACTGACTTGGTTAACTGGTAGATAACCTCGTCGGGTGTATCTTTAGAGCTTACTAGTGTCGCACCTACGCCAAATGATTTTATTTCATTTGGGTTGCCTCGGTACATACCAGCCGGAATGGTGACTTCGTGATAATATGCGTTGTCAGTGACTAGCTGATTAACTTCGGAACCTTCAACATCAATAAGAATGCTATCGCAATCTGAGGTCGCAGCTTTAATCGAGGCGCTAGGATGCCCAGCCATAAAAATCATGGCATCAAACTGCTTGTCGCATAGTGCTTTTGATTGATCTGAGGAGCTGAGTTCAGATACTTGTGAAAAAAGGCTGCTTCCCCAGCCGAGTGCCTGCATGAGAATTTCCATAGTGGCACGATGACCAGAGCCTTTATTACCTATATTAATTCGTTTACCTTTCAGGTCATTTAAAGTTTGGATGCCCGAATCTTTTCGTGCGACGACAGTAAATGGCTCGGAGTAAATAGAAAATACTGAGCGTAACGCTGGGTCTCTGCCTTCTGAGGAAAATACTTCACTGCCTTGTACTGCGTGATATTGCCAGTCGGACTGAACAACTGCCATATCCAAGTCCAGTTCTCTGACTTTTCGTAAGTTGTACAATGATCCCTGGGTGCTTTCAACGCCACAGCGTATACCGTGCTCGGAACGTTGACGATTGATCATCCTGCATACTGCGCCGCCTGTTGGATAATACACTCCGGTGACACCACCGGTACCGACAATCATATAGTGCTTGTCACGAGCAAGGCTGAGCTCGGAACTGCCGAAAAGAAAGACGAAAATACAAAGCTTAGCCAGCTTCAATTTGCCGAACAAACTCAAAGTTTTTGACCTACGACCTAGCATACGTTTCCTTATTGAAGCTGCTTGTATCAGCACCTTACCCTTTTCATTGAAGAATAATCTTTTTGGAAAAGATTTTCTACACGATATTGTTGTGAAAGAGAAAAACAGAATTATGCTGGTACACTTATTGAAGGCCCTTAACAAGCAGTTTCTTTTCGCTATGAATAAGCTGATTCAACCGATATTTTTGCTGATGAATCGATTAACTTACCGTGGTAAGTTTATGTTGATCTCATCGGTTTTCGCGATCCCCTTGGCTCTGTTTGCTGTGCAGTTAGCATTTAATGCGCATCAGCAACTAGAACAAGCACAGCACACTCGCTCTGGCTTTAACTATCTTCGCCAATCAACAGAACTTATCGAAGACTTGGAAACGATACGAGATATAACTGTTGTTGTCTCTTGGAAGAGTGACTCCTTCTTGGTTTCAAAGCTTGATGCTGTTAAGAAGCGGGCTTATGGTCGTATTCTGGATCTAAGCGAAAAATTAAGTTCTAACGCTAGTAGCAAGTACTTACTAAGTCTTAAGGAAAAGTTTGAAAAGGACGGTTTTATTCGCGGAAATGAGGCAGGAAGGGTCGATAAGATTTATGAGGAGGCCCATATTATGGTCGGTCAGGCGTATAGCTGGAGAAGGCAAGTTTCTTATCTGTATGCCTCCAGTAGTCAAAGCGATATTTTGTCCTTCGTAAACCTACTTAATGAGGGTGAGGAATATACCTATGCCTTAGGTTTGGTCAGAATGTTTGGAAGTTTGTATTTAGGGCAGGCGTTTGTGGCGTCACATGGTGCTGACGCGATGGAGGCTGCTTACCAAAACCTGTCTAAGTTAATTGATGATGTGGATGTGAAGGAACAAGCCTATGCCGGTATATTTAGAGATAACCCTTCCGTAGACTTATTAGGTGTTAAATCAGCTTTAGTTCAGACTAAAGACCTGCTTTCACAGTATTTGATAGAGTCCTTCTCTCCTAAAGGTGACCCGCAAGAGTTCTACGCGAAGTTAAGCGACTTGTATCAATTAGTATACGCGCATAATCAGCTTGTTTTATCGGTGACTGACCGTGTATTGGCGAAAAATTACCAGCAGAGCATTGAGCGCTTATCCTTGTTCTATATCAGCGTCGCTTTCTTCTCCTTGGTTTTGCTCTACTTGTCAGTCGGTTTATATAAGTCTGTTAGCTCTGCTATAGGTGAATTAACTGGCGCTGCAGATCGTGTAGCTATGGGAAATTATGATCAAGCGATTGAGATTGGAACGCATGATGAATTACTGACAGTTGCTCGGGCCATGGAGCATATGCGTCTAAGCATTAAGGAGCGTGAAGAACGCTTGGAACTAATGAGCCAGATTGATGGTTTGACTCAACTTTATAACCGGCCATTCTTTGATCAAGCAATGGATATATCCTTGGCTAATAGTCGCCGAAACATGACGCCGCTTACCTTGGTTATGATGGATATCGATCATTTTAAAAAGGTAAATGATACCTATGGCCACCAGGCGGGTGATGAGTGTTTAAAACTGATTGCTCGCTTAATGAAGAAACAGTATCAGCGACAAACAGATATAGTGGCTCGTTATGGTGGTGAAGAATTCATTGCGATTCTCTACGGTCAGACTCAAGAGGAGGCCCTATTGCAAACCGAGAAACTTCGAAGGGCAATTGAAGACGCAAATATGACTTATCAAGGCAAAACAATACCGATGACTGCAAGTTTTGGCTTGGCAAGCATGGCACCACCAGAGTGGCAGAAAGGTGAATCATTGGTGGGGTTTGCTGATAGTGCTTTGTACCAGGCAAAAGAAAGTGGCCGGAATCGTATTTGTATCGGAGGTCAGTCAGGTGGCCATGAGACTCAAAATACCGCTTGATAAGGTTCTATAAGACCTAAGGCCGATCTTTTATAGCTGATCAGCTACAGTAACCTGATTTCTTCCTTGACTTTTTGCCTGGTAAAGGGCTTTGTCAGCCTGTTTTACCAGATCTTGCCAGGCTTCCACTCTGGATTCCACGACACCAATACTGACGGTTAGCACGCCTTTGTCTGATTCAATGTGAGGGATTTGTAATGCCTCGATAGCTGCCCTGACTCGCTCGGCACATATTCTGGCTTGTTGGCCAATACTTCCGGGCATCAGAATTAATAGCTCTTCGCCGCCATAGCGAAATACTCTGTCTGAGGTGCGCAGCGTTGATTTAACAGTTTGAGCAACTTGTCTGAGCGCATCATCTCCTGATTGATGCCCATAGTAATCGTTATACTTCTTGAAAAAGTCGATATCCACTAAAGCTAGACTATAACTATTCTGGGTTCGTAGAGCGTGCTGTTCAGTATGTGTGAGATCAACCTCCATAGCGCGTCGGTTGCCGATACCTAGCAAGGCATCTTCAAGTGACAATAGTTTTAGCTCTTCGACATTAGTTTCCAGTTCTGCATGCCTGTCGATCAAGCGAACATATACATCGACTAGGTTAGATTGGGTCACAACACCAACTAAGTGTCCGGCATTGTTAATAACAGGGAGATGACGGAGTTTTCGACTACGTGACAGCATCAAGGCGTCTTTAAATAGACTATCTTCCTGAACACAAACAGGCGTAGAAGTCATGATTTCACAAATAGAATGTTCTGGGTAGTGAGCGTCTTTCAATAGCGTGCAAAACAGTTTGGTGATGTCACGCTCTGTGACGATTCCGATAGGTTTGTCGTTCTCGACAATAATCAGGCAGGAGCTACCTTGCTTTGACATGAGCGGAACCGCCTCCTTAATACAGCAATTCGCGTCCACGGTTGGTGGGCAGTCATTCATGAGTTCTTTGACAAGTATGTTAGTACTTTGGTGACCTTTCAAAAATTCATTCTATACTTTAATCCTAGGAGCCTAGCGGGAATAAGGCAAATTAATTACAGCAACTTACAAGCATCTTGAAAAGACTATTTGATGAATAGGTTCTTGATCAGAGTCAGACTTCAATTCATGAGTTCATGCTACCTTCAAAGTAAGGGAGCAGAGCCTGCTCCGCCAGGAGAGCAAATCCAATGACGATGATACGTAGTTCTAACGCTAAAATCTCAAACCGGCTCACCCGTTTTGTATCCTTACCGGTTCTGAGGGCTTTGTACGGCCTGGCTTTATCGTTAGGTGCACCGGCGGGTTGGGTTCTAGTCCAGAAACTTGCGGGGCGTGATCCATTCTCTGGTGAACATTTTGATCTATTACTCTATGTCTATATGAGCTTGGCAACGGGAATTGTGTTTTCATTGCTAGGTTATTTTATTGGTCGTCGAGAGCATATGATTACAGATCTGGCACTGACCGATAGCCTAACGGCGCTTTACAATAAGCGTTATTATAAAAACCGTTTAGAACAAGAGTTTCAGCAGCATCTGCGTACCGGTGCCTCAATGGCCATTATTCAAATTGATTTAGACTTTTTTAAACAAGTAAATGATCGATTTGGGCACCAGGCAGGTGATGAAGTATTGAAGAAGGTTGCTACATTGATTCTTGCAAATTGCAGGAAGAATGATACTGCCGCGCGCGTTGGCGGAGAAGAGATGAGTATTATTGTCTGTGGCGAAAGTAAAGATGAAGCGCATATATTGGCAGAAAGAATTCGTGCCACGATTGAAAGTACAGACTGCTTTTGGCAGGGGCAACGGATAAGTTTGACAGCCTCATTCGGTATTGCATTCGCGACAGCTAAGACAGAAACTGCTTGGCAAATTTATCAAAATGCTGACTTGGCACTGTATCAAGCCAAGAAGCAGGGACGGAATCAGGTATGCTTGTATGAAGCCTAAACCCAAGGCGCGAGTAGAGTTTCGAATGCGGAGGTTATATTGTCTTTAAGATCATTGGTTCTGACGTTGCTTGTCTGCCTGATTGTTTGGTATTGGCTTAAAGCAAGAGAGTTAAAAGATATTGCTCTAAGAGCCGCGGCGAAGCATTGTCGTGAATTGGACTTAAGTATTCTTGACCAGACAGTCGTTTTGCGCTCATTGAAGCTCAAGAGAGGGAATGCTGGGCGCTTACAGATTATTCGTGAATATGGTTTTGAGTTCAGTTCTACAGGAGAAGATCGTTATAAAGGTAGTGTGAAGATGGCCGGAGCACGTGTTCAAGGGGTCAAATTGGCACCACATCGAGTGGAATAGTTTTATTATTGGAAGTGGTTAATTTGTATCGAGCACCTATACTCTATATATCGACAAAAAGAAGCTATTCACAAATTGGCAGGTGTTTTTAATTCGCACCTGCTTTAGCGTGTAAGAATAAATATGATCAAACGAATTCCTATCGACTCCCTTCAAGTTGGAATGTATATATCTGATCTTAATAGTGATTGGATTCCTCATTCCAACTTTAAGAAGAAGGGGAAAATCAAGAAAGATCTAACTGTTGAAAAGATAAAAAACTAGGCATTAAAGAAGTCTATATCGATACTTTTCTAGGTGAGGATTTAAAGGATGCGCCGACCCTTGCCGAGATTGACAAAGAAAATGAAAAGAAACTAGCAGCGGCAGGTGAACTGAGCTCGTTAAACAAGCCGCGTTTAGGTTTGGGCGAGGAAATGCTGGCGGCTCAAAAGGTTCATGAAGAAGCAGTTGAACTCATGGGCGGTATTCTCACGGACGTTAAGACTGGTCAGGCGCTTCCTATAGACGCTATTGATAATCTTGCGGAAGATATGCTGGACTCTTTGTTCAGAAATCACAATGCCTTGGCTTGCCTTGGCTGTATTCGCGAGAAAGATAGTTACTTGATGGAGCACTCCGTAAACCTGAGTGTTCTGATGTCTATTTTTGGTAAATCGATGCAACTGGATCGTTCGGTTCTTCATCAAACCATTTCAGGTGCATTGTTGCATGATATCGGGAAAATCATGGTGCCAGACGAAATATTGCATAAGCCTGGTAAATTAACCGATGATGAATTTTCGCAAATGAAACATCACGTTACCCTAGGTCGCGAGCATTTGCTGGGTATCGAAGGTATTTCCCCTTTGACTATTCAAGTCGTTTCTGAACATCACGAGCGAATGGATGGTACCGGTTACCCTTCGGGTCTATGTGGTCATGAAATCTCAACCTTCGGGCGAATGGCTGCGATTGTTGACGTTTATGATGCGATTACAGCCGACCGCTGTTATCACAAGGGTATGACGCCGACAATGGCGATTAAGCGTTTACTGGAGTGGAGCGATCATCATTTGGACCGCTCTTTGGTAAATCACTTCATTCGTTGTATCGGAATTTATCCAGTTGGTTCTTTGGTCTTACTAGAGAGTGGCCGACTGGGCGCGGTTGTAGAAGTGAACGAGTTTGATCAGCGCTCGCCAAAGGTGAGGGTGATGTATCACACCAAGTTTAAATGCTTTATCAAGACCGAATTAATTGATTTAGCGAAACCGACGGTTCAGGATGCAATTGTCAAAGCCGTTGACCCCGACCTATTCAGGATCAACGTTAAAGATTTTTTAAGCTAGTCTAGTACACTTTCTTGGGAGCTGCGCTAAACGGCGCAGTTCGTACATAGTGCAGCAAAAGGCAGGGCGTCCAAACGCTCATTGCTGATATCTTCGTGACACTTCTCACAAGCGCCATATAAGTCTCGTTCCATTTTTAGCAGGGCATGATCTATTTGCTCTAGCTCTTCTTCGGCTTCACTTTTCAGGTTTAGTAGTACATCATCATTTTGTCTGTCTACGACTTGGTCCGAGAACTTACTGCTGGTTTTCCGGTTGTGAAGGTCTTTATCAATTTTCTCGATACGAAGACTTAATTCTTCTTTTAAAGCAACTAGCTTTTCTTTGCGGTCTGTCATGATTCTTCCTCACCTAAAATGGGTACGTATTACCTACATTTTAGGTTAGAACCGCAGAATAGCATTGATATGAATCAAGGTTGGCTTGCTAATTCCAAGGCCTCTGTCAGTTTAGCGTGTTTGAAGCCTTCATTCATAAGAATGAGGCCGTCTGAATTGATCACAACCGTAACGCCCATATCTCCCTTGAACTGCTCAGTTAAGTTATGAGCAGTATCTGCTACCACTGTTTCAGAGCGATAACCGCTAGAGATCTGATTCGCCCGGGCTTGTTCAGTCGATCCTGAGACATAATCAATACTAATAAAATGAATGTTCGGATAGTTTGGCTTGATTGACTCGCGAATACTCGACATATGGCTATCACAAAGCGGACACCACATGGTGAAATAGAGTACAACCGCATCATAAGCGGTTAATTCATCACTTAAAGTCAGCACATTGTCTTCAGTGTCAAGAATGCTGAAGTCACTAGCAACCTGGTTGACCTGGTTACCGATACTACCCGCTTGCACACTTTCGCGTTTATCTTCACTGGAAGGGTTTAAATCTTCGTTACAAGCAGATAATAATAGCCCAAGGAAAAGCATGCTAATTAAACGAAATCTAACGTAGAACATAGCTCACTCCCAAACTTAAAATATCTGTTGCAGCAAAGTCTTCACCACTGAGCGCATGATTCCACGAGAGCTTGTAGATCCAATCCATAGCGACTGTTGAATAGGCAATACTTAATCCCAGCGACTGCTTTTGAAAACCAGGAAGGGAGCTGTCTTTATTCCCATCAATTTCACCGACCTTTTCGCGTAAATCATTATAGGATGTGGTCACAGTAAGCGTGTCCATTGAGTCTAAAAAATGCGTATAACCAAAAGCCAGGCTTGTTGACAGGCGCTTACCTAATTGCAGATCATAGGGGTCGATAAAGCCGCTAGAGTCTTCGTTAACAGGACGTTCAATATATTTTCCATAGGACATGTTCAAGGTCATATTCCAGGGATAAATAGTCTTGTCGACAAGCAGATTAGCATCCAGGCGGTAGACGCCCCGGCCCGTGATATCGAAGCTGTTATCAATTTCACCAGAGTATGCAGATTTACCCGTCGGCAGGGTTAAGGTGCTGCCCAGGTATACTGCTGGAATCAGGCTTCGCCAGTTGGTGACTTTCCAGACACATTTAATATCGTCAAAGGTCTCGTACCATAGCCCTATGGTCGTATCACCAATGTTGTCGACTTTAGACTCTGTTCCAGTGTAGGTATTGTCATTCCATACATAGGGAATTTGGAGGCTTGCCTGCCAGCGGTTGGCAAGCCGATAAGCGATACCAAGACTACTTCGGTACTGGTTTAAGTCAGAGCCAACAGGGTCATCCTGATGCTTTCCTTCAGAGTTCCAGTAGCCCTTATAGTTCTCGTGCGAGAATGATGTATCAAACATCATGCGCGCACCTTTTGGCAGAATTAAAGAAGAGGCTGACCCGCCGCCACAACAGGATGCAGCCCAAAGATTCAGTGGCACAAGGAGCTGTGTACTGAGAAAAAACAGAAAGGCTTTATTCTTCATGCAAATAGATATCTTTCTAAAGATATTTACATCCCCATCATCGTGTTAGATGGCGTCACGACGAACTCTGCTTCATCATATTCACCATCAGGAATGTTGCCATCGTCGGTTTTTTGTTCACCGTTAACCGATAGGCGTACATAGATAGAGCCGGCTTCTCCGTCAGTAAGGCCCGTCAGGCCTTCAGCGGTCCAAATACCTTCTCCCTCATTGGATGCTGTGACCCAGCTGTCACCATCACTTGGGTCTGTTGACATTGCTACGGTGATGCTAGAGATCGTAAGCTCATAGTCGGAGTCTGCATTGAGTATTTGCCCAGCGCTAATTGCCGGAAAGCTCATCATGCTTTCCTTGGTAGTGATAAAAACACTGAAGTCATGACCGCTATCTCCATCTGATAGGCCATCATTGAATAGAATGTAGGTGCGTTTTTCTTCTCCGCCCATCATATTTGCAATAGTATCAGTTTGGCTCTTTAGATTAGCGCGGGCTGTCTCTCCCATTGCCATCATTACATCTGGCTGAAAGGTAACGCTTTCATCATAAGGTAAACCTATATCAAGGTACCAAGTACCCATCTCAGGGCCTGATGCCATGAGGTAGTAGATTGTCGCGTTATAGATTCCTGCTTCGTCACTTTCGGTGAAAGAGCCATAAGGCGTGCTATGGTTATGTGTAGACATTTCCATTAGTGGGCTTAAGGTAGGAGAAAGCCCTTCCATAGGGGTGCCATCCAAATCGGTAATTTCGATTTTTAGGTTGGATTTACCAACTTGAGCCATCTCGGATAAATAGGTAACTTTAAAGCTTTCTGAAAGCTCATAATCATTTTTTTGTGAATTGTTGCTATCACTACACGCACTCATTAAACAAGCACTTGCAACTAAACTCAAACTAAATGCGAGGGTCTTAACTGCTTTCATCTATGCACTCCTTGATGCGCAAAATCATTAATTGCGTGAAATTTTACGCTGAAGTAAGGGTGCAAAGGAGTGACAAATTGTCGCACCTACTTTGGGGTATAGTTTGGGTTTAGTTCAAGTTCAGATATGTTTTGGCTTTATGTTAATGACTTATTTTGATGAAGGGCGTTTCTGTAGCTTGCGTTGCAAAGTCCGTCGATGCATTCCCAGAGCATTAGCTGTTGCAGAGATATTGCCATCATGCTCATTAAGCACGCGTTGGATATGTTCCCACTCCAGGCGTCCCACTGATGGCGGGCTAGTATCTAGGGGAATATCTGGGTTTGCGTCCTCTTCCTGTAGGGCTTTGATAATGACATCGGTGGTCACAGGTTTGCATAGGTAATTCACTGAACCCAGCTTCATCGCTTCAACCGTTGTGCTAATGCTGGAATAACCTGTCAGAATCAGTGCCTTGGTTTGAGGTGAGTGTTCTTTTAGAATCGACAGAAACTGCAAACCACTTTCCTGATCGATCTTTAGGTCAACCACAGCAAAATTTATGCTCGTATCCGTTAATATGCCTTTGGCTTCTTCAATACTGTTTGCGGCGAAGCTATTGTAGCCTCGTCGTTTAAATGACCGGGCAAGTGTCGTAGAAAAGGTTTGGTCGTCATCTAGGATAAGGATACTCTTAGTCATTTTATTTTCTGCTCTTCGGCTGGGTGTGAGCTTACAAGTGACAGGGAAATATGAATGCGAGTGCCCGACTTATCTGCTCTTTCAACGCTTATTTTTCCATGATGTCTATTAATCGTGGCATGAGATAAAAATAAACCAATGCCCATACCATGCTCTTTGTCAGACTCTAATGGTTGCTCAGCGGCACTAAGAATACGGGAAACTTTGTTTTCATCACTGTTGCCATAATCACTGATGGTGAGTCTGAGCTTGTCCGGTTCAACATCTGCCTCGAAGCAGACTCTTTCGGGCGAAGCATCGGCAGCATTATTCAGGATATTCAGAATGGCCATCCTTAAAGATGGATCTGAGGAAATATTTGGCGATGGTGACTCGTCGAATTGTGCGCTGTTCCAGTTTTTCTCAAGCCTGACGCTAGGCCGTAAGAGTCTAAATTCATTCACTAGCTGGGTGAGAAAGTAGTGGACAGATTCATCTTGCTGACTGAGGAGAGCCTGGTGCCGAAGGTCATCTAACACGTTTTTACATATCGCTATTTGAGACGCCAGGAGTGTAAGGTCTTCGTCGAAATCCTGGGTCAGGCTATCTGCTTGAAGGTCGTCAACGAGCACGGCCATCGTCGATAGTGGTGTACTGATATGATGAGCAGCAGACGCGGCTTGTGTTGCAATACCCAATAATTGCTCGTCGCGCAGTAACTGTTCTCTTTGTTCGTTGATCTTATGTTGTCGAGACTTTAACTCTTGTCTCATTCTAATGAGGAAGAAGCAGATTAAGGCCGCGCTCACTGCAAAATTGAACCACATGCCAATGAGATGAAGGGAAAAGGCAGTTTGGCTTGCATCAATTTGGTGGTGCATATGATGGGCATGCTCATTCGCAACAGAAGTCTCTGATACCGAAAGGTCGACTAAGTATAAAGAGCCATAGCAACTTACGGTGAGTAAGGCCATAAACCAGGTGAAATTACTATTTAAGGTTGCTGCACTAATGGTTAACGGGAAGAGTAAAAGTGACACAAAAGGGTTGGCGGAGCCGCCGGTTACATGAAACAGAAGGCTCATGAATAGTACATCTGACACTAATTGAAGTCGGACATAGTTTTCGGTAATGATACGGGCGCTTTTAAGCTGAGCGAAGGTGAACATGGCTGAAAAAGCAAATAGGCTTAAAATAAACTCCGCCAGGATGAAGTTAAATTTTAAGTTCAGATATAGATGGTCAACGAGTAAAAAAAGTTGAGCCAGTCCCCACAAGGCCAGGCGAGCGCTAGCTATCAGGCGAACGTTTTCGCGCAGTGGTGTTTTGCTTCCTTTAGAGGAAAAAATCATAGTCGTCGTTTACTGAAAAACTGGATTGAATTTGCTAATTATTAGAACAAGCTCTTAGAAAACATGCCAGACGTTTTCATGAAAGTTTTTAAGCCTTGTCTATACTTAGCTAAGTACTCATCACAGAAAAAGACAATTACCCCTTGAAACAATTACAAATAAAAAATGGACTTTGGATCTTTCTAGCGCTGTGTGTCTGCCTGTATTCCGTGTCGGCTATGGCGGAGGAGCATTACACCAATGGCATACCATTGTCTGGAGACCATCTTGAGTTCTTTGTCGATCCGACACATGGCTTGACGATAGATGATGTGCATGGCTACAACCTCTGGGACTGGCGCTCGAACGAGCAGGAAGTGCCATCATTTGGTTTTTCGCATGATACCTACTGGTTCCGCTTTGTGGTGCCAGGGAATGACCACGCCTGGTTGTTGGAAATCAATTATGCTTTGCTAGATGAAATCGAGTTTTATCGGGTTAAAGGAGGTGAAGTCGTTGAATTTGTCCGTACAGGTGATCACTTTGTTTTCTCTGAGCGTCCTATTCAACATCGAGCATTTCTATTTCCAATCGATGGCGCTGATGAAGCACAGCATGTTTACTTGAAAGTTCGCTCTTCAAGTTCCATTCAGTTGCCTGCTACGCTTTGGCCAGAGAAAAGCTATTTTGAGGCTGACCAATATCGCTTTGCCGAGCACGGTTTGTACTATGGCATCGTTCTGGTGATGGCTTTGTATAACTTCTTTCTTTTTTTGCGACTTAGAGATAGTGCTTACCTGTTCTACGTTTTGTACGTGATTACCTTTGCTGTAGCCCAGATGTCCCTGACGGGCTTTGCTTACCAATTTATCTGGCCAAACTTTCCGGTATGGAATGAGCAGAGTATGGCGGTAATAACGCCCTTAATCGTGACATCGGGGATGGTATTTGTATCGAACTTCCTTAAATTGCAGAATAATCACCCGTACTTGAATCGTATTGTCTATTTGCAGGCTTGGCTTGGAATCGTGTTGGCTTTCTTGAGCACGCTCTTACCTTATGCAGTCATGATTCCTTATGGTGCGGCTTTGGCGATCGTTACTTGTTCGTCTATTTTATTTATTAGTTACTATGTCACGATCAAATCGAGACAAAAATATGCGACGTACTTTTCGGTTGCCTGGAGTATGTTTCTAATTGGCACCGTTATATTGGCCATGAACAAATTTGGCTTACTGCCTAGAAATGGGCTAACGGAGTCTGCAGCGCAAATTGGCTCAGCTATTGAAATTATTCTCTTGTCTTTTGCTCTTGCGGAACGCTTGCATGACGCTACTTCGCGCCGTTTTAAAGCTGAAGCAGAAACCTTGCAAGTGAAGGAAAAGCTGATCGAGACCAAGCAGATGCAAAATGAAGCATTAGAGGTAGAAGTTGAGCAGCGAACCAGAGACTTACGACTGGCTTTAGAAAAGGTCAATAAATTAAACTCCGAACTTGAAGATCTATCAACACTTGATCAAGTCACCGGGGTTAGAAATCGTCGTTATTTTGATGAAATGATGGAGCGAGAGTTTCGTCGTGGCAGGCGAAATGGGCGAGAATTAGCTTTGATTATGATTGATTTGGATAATTTCAAATCCGTCAATGATACCTATGGTCATCAAGCTGGAGACCAGTGTCTGAAAACGGTCGCTTCTGAAGTGTATCGTTTGGTGAAACGCCCTCCTGATCTGGTTTGCCGTTATGGTGGAGAGGAGTTAGCTGTTGTCTTACCTGAGACCAAATTGGAAGGTGCTGTTTTGATAGGTGAGCGAATTCGGGCGCATATTGAAGCTTTGTGGATTGATACGGGTGATGAGCGTATTCAAGTGACAGCGAGTGTTGGCGTAAGTGCCTGCATGCCGAACGAGGAAAGCTCGACTCACGCTTTGGTTGAGATGGCTGATCAGGCGCTATACCAAGCTAAGCTTAACGGTCGAAACAGAGTTGAGCAAAAAGTTGGCTAAGACGGCGTGAAACTGCTTGATAGCTGTTTGTTTATACAGTATTTTGTATGAATGAAACTGTATATTGCAGAAAAGCCCAGTCTGGGGAAGGCTATAGCGCAAGCCCTACCTAAACCTCACCATAAAGCTGATGGCTGTATTTACGTCGGGCATTCCGATAAACGCCGCTGTGATGTAGTCAGCTGGTGTATCGGTCACCTTCTGGAGCAGCTCGAGCCAGATGCCTATGATGCATCACTTAAGAAATGGTCGCATGAAACCTTGCCTATATTGCCCGACCGTTTTCCTAGAGGTTGGCAGCTGGCGCCTAAAAAGCAAACCCGCAAGCAATACTCTATTCTAAAAAAGTTAGTCAAACAGGCTGATCACATAATTCATTGTGGTGACCCTGATAGGGAAGGTCAGCTACTGGTGGATGAGCTGATTCACCATGTCGGCGTTAAAGCGTCAGTGAAAGATAGTATTGAACGCTGCCTGATTAGTGATTTAAATCTACCCGCTGTTAAGCAAGCCCTGGCTTCTCTAAAGTCGAATAAAGACTTTGTGCCTTTATCTGTTTCAGCTTTAGCTCGTTCACGTGCAGACTGGCTTTATGGAATGAACCTAACTCGCGCTTTTACGCTTCAGGCTCAAAAGGTCGGTTTTCAGGGCCTGGTTTCAATCGGGCGGGTGCAAACACCCTTGCTAGGCTTGATTGTTCGGCGAGATGCAGAAGTTGAAGCCTTTGTGGTGCGAGACTATTACGAAGTCGATGCCCATATCCAAATATCTGAACAACAAGTTTTATCTGCCCGTTGGCAGCCGAGCGAAGCTTGCGAGCCCTATCAGGACAGCGAAGGGCGAGTCATAAACAAAGCTTTGGCTGAAAATGTGGTGGCGCGAATTAAGGGGCAGCCAGCTAATGTTGAAGCAACAAGTGCTAAGTCCAAGAAGCAAGTTGCGCCTTTGCCATATAATTTATCTGCGTTACAGATCGATGCTGCTAAAGCATTTGGTATGAGTGCTAAGACCGTCTTGGATACTTGTCAGAATCTGTATGAACGACATAAACTGATTACCTATCCTCGCTCTGACAATCGTTATCTACCCTCGGGGCACTTAAGCCAATCTGCACAAATTTTCGATGCAATCGCTAGCAATACCAACTTACAGAATATATGTAACAGTGCCGACTCAAGTCTAAAAG
>NZ_LWGA01000766.1:0-4298 GCF_001635235.1 Oleiphilus sp. HI0117
GCTAGCATGGTGAAACTAACGCCGAAGTTTTTGAAGCAGACGCTAGCTGTTTCTGCTTCAGTTGCTAATTCTTGCCTGAAGGAGTTAGAAGGGAAACCGACAATTTCCAAACCCTCATCTTTATATTTTTGATAAAGCGCTTCAAGTTGAGATAGCTGAGGGGTAAATCCGCATCGGCTTGCTGTATTAACGATAAGCAAGGTTTTCCCTTCAAAAGCCTGACAGAAGTCAATAGATTTTGAAGAGTGAAGACGCTTGGATTCATAGTTTAGCAAGGGGTCACAGCTTGCGTAACTTAATGATGTATTCGCCAAGCATAGCAAACCAATGATCGTAATTTTTGCTAGATGCTTCATATAAATATTTCTCCCTTCAATCGAATTAAGGATGCGCTGAAATCGAAGTTATTAAGTATATATATTTAGATACGCGAATTCTTAGTTTCTGGTTCACTTGGGTTTATACCTTGGCGTGTTGACCTTGTATCGAATTAGGACCAACCCTAAAATTTATTCTAAGTTCTTATTGTTTTAAATCATGGCCCTGGCTATTGGAGGTAAGAGCGAGTGCAGCGAAGCACTTTGCTCAGAATTATGGTAAAACAAACACGTCAGTTTAAGGTTTGTACGTTTAACCTTTTTAACTATATTGAACCTCCCAATGCATTTTACGAGTTGGAGAATATTTATACTGACCAACAATGGCGTAAGAAGGAAGCATGGATACTTAGGCTTCTGAAAGTAATTGGCGCAGATATTGTTGGTTTTCAGGAGGTGTTTTCCGTATCGGCTCTGAATAGCTTGTCAAAGTCAGCGGGCTTTGACTATTTTGCAACAGTCGAACAGCCCAACAAGAAGTCTGACTATCTGTTTGATATGCCCGTTGTCGCGATTGCTTCAAAATTCCCCATCCTATCTAGTGAAGCAGTTTCGGTTGATCAATATTTGATTCAGAGTTTGGGGCTCAACTCAGAATTTGTTTTTAGTCGTCAGCCGATCAGGGCCGTTATTGAAATCGATGATTACTCCAAGGTTGCCGTGTATGTGGCGCACTTGAAGTCTAAAAGGTCGAAGTTTGATCGTCACTTTTATGTGGATACAGCCGACAATGAACAAGTTCGTAATTTCCTTTACGACGACCTGCATGGTCGGTGGGCTTCAAGTATGCAGAGAGGAACTGAAGCAGCTCTTCTCTACAATGACTTTTGGAAATCTAGTGCGAAGGAAGATATGCCAACCATTATGCTTGGTGATCTAAATGATACGATCGACTCAACGCCTTTGCAGTTGCTGGTGGCTGGCGGGCATATTGATAGAATTGGATCGAAATATGTTTCATCCCTTTCTGCTGCGGAGAGGCTGAATGTTGAAAAACATACACTTTACGATGCCTTTGAAATTAGTGATAAAACTATCGAAACTCGTCGTAGCCCTACACACTATTTTGCAAATAAGGGCAGTGTTTTAGATTATGTGCTGTTATCAAAGGAATTTGATGCTAACAATCCACGCAGTATTGCGGAAGTCGTTAGTTATGACGTGCACGATGATCATCTGCAAAACCCTAACTATGAGGTAGACGCTGAAGCATCAGACCATGCCCCCGTGTCAGTCACCATCGAAACGGCCTTTTAAAGACTCCTAGACTCTGCTGTCGCCTAAAAAGCAATTCCAAATCAATCCTCACATTACTGCTGACAGTGATCCATATCGAGTTTGTATTCGTAGACCTTACTGATAACTGGTAACGAATTCGAGAAGAGTAAGTTGGAACAGTCAGCAGTAACAATCCGTCGCGACACATTGTACTACGATGGCGAATGCCCTCTATGTACAGCTGAGGTGTGTCGATTGAAGAAACATGCAGGCGACAATCTCACGATTAAGAACGTACATGATTTGGATTCAACAACTGAATCGCCGAGCAAAGATGTTTTGCTGAAGAGGCTGCACTTGAAAACTTCTGACGGAGAGTGGTTAGTAGGCGTTGATGCAAATGTTAGGGCTTGGCATCACACGCCCTACGCTCGTTTTTGGCGGGTACTTAACTGGCCTTTCATTCGTTTGTTTAGCCGCTGGGGATATGAAATATGGCTAGCGTATCGCCAGTATAGAAGTAAAAAGCAACCCTAGAACCAGAGTCCTGAATGTAGAGTAGGTAAAAAAGAATGTTTAAATGGTTTAGCAAAAATCCTTCTAAAAAACTCGTGAAAGCTTATGAAGCGAAGCTCACCGAGGCGATGCATGCACAGCGCAATGGCGACATAAGAGCCTATTCTATGCTCAGCAAAGAAGCCGATGATATTTATCAGAAAATACAAAGTGTTATGGCTAAAGAAAGTGCTTAGGGCAGGTCATCACGATGTCTAATCAATTTTTCTATACCGAAAGGCTCGGATCGATGAAGTTTATCTTGCTAGCTTGTTCTGTATTTGTGAGTTCCTTACTCACAGGGTGTAGCTTGGTTAAATACACGATTGAGCATGCTCCCTATTCGCTTATTCAGTCAGATGGAAATTTTGAGATCCGACATTACGACCAGATGTTATTGGTTTCCACAACGATGAATAGTGAAAAGGGGAGATCGTCAAACGATAGTGCTTTCAAACGACTTTTTGCGTATATCTCCGGCGAAAATAGTAAGGGGCAAGATATCAGCATGACCGCGCCTGTGTTCATGGATCAAGACAAAGCAACTAAAATGTCTTTTGTTCTTCCCGAAGATTTCAGGATTGAGACAGCACCGGCGCCGAGAGACCCAAACGTTTCTTTGGAGCGAGTCAATGATTACACCGTTGCAGCGATTCGCTTCAGTGGTTGGCTGGACGAGGACACAATAGAAAGCAAGAAAAGCGAACTATTGGCTTGGTTGAATGAGCAGGATATCAAAGCCATTGGGCAGCCTATTATTGCCGGTTATGATCCACCTTCGTCAATTCCTTTTTTTAGACGAAATGAAGTTCTAATCCCGATAGAGTAGACCCCATCTTTGTGTTCGTATGCCATGAGTGTGAGAAGGGTGCTATCTAACTGGTCTCTTCTGGACAGTGTGTAGATCCTAATCTATCTTTGATAGTGATCTGCTTTAATCAAACAGGACACTTCAATAAGGAATATAATCCAATTATTGAGGTGTTAAATGACAAAACGAAAGAACAGAAGTTATACAACAGAGTTTAAACAAGAAGCGGTTGCCCTGGTCACCGAGCAAGGCTATAGCGTTCCTAAAGCGGCTGCTTCATTGGGTATTACAGATAAGTTGCTCTACAACTGGAAAGCCAAGTTTGATGCGGAACAATCTGGTACTGGCTTAAATACAGATGAGCGTGCTGAATTGCTTCGGCTCCGAAAGGAAAATAAAGAGCTGAAGATGGAAAAGGAGATTTTAAAAAAGGCCAGCGCCCTCCTGCTGAAGGAAACCAAGTAAGGTTTCAAACCATTCAACAACTTTCCTCAGCATATCCTGTTATCAAACTTTGCAAAGCAATGGGTGTTAGCCGCTCAGCTTATTATGCTTGGCTCAAACGGCCAACTAAATCTATTACGCCAAAGCAGTTACATTTGTATAGCAGAGCTAAAACTATCTTCGAGAAAAGCCGAAGTAGTTTGGGTTATAGAGAACTGCGGAAACGATTGTGCAGAGAGGGCTTTGATATTACTGAATACAGCGCTCAAAAATTAATGGCTAAGCTTGGATTGGTCGTTACGCAACGCATTGCATACAAGGCAACAACTAAGCGTAAACACAGTGATGCTGTTGCAGATAACTTGCTGAACCAGAACTTTAATCCGGTTGGGCCAAATCAAATCTTGGCTGGCGATGTGACTTATCTGAAAACAGGCGAAGGCTGGATGTATCTCGCGATCGTCATGGATTTATTTTCACGCCGAATCGTTGGCTGGCAGATTGATAAGCGTATGACTACTGACTTGGTTAGTCGAGCTATGATCAGGGCATATAATCTGCGCCAGCCTCCTAAAGGCTTGGTGTTTCATAGTGACAGAGGTTCGCAGTATACCAGCAAGCGTTATCGCACACTGCTGAGTAATTATGGCATCAGAGCTAGCATGGGGGATGTAGGTGCTTGCTGGGATAACTCTGTTGTGGAGCGGTTCTTTGGAAGCTTAAAGCATGACTGGGTTTTGAAAGTGCCCCAGCCAACGAGAGAGCATATGAGAAATGATGTGGCTGACTACATGCGTTATTACAACTTAGAGCGGCTCCATACTTCTAACGAAGATATGTCGCCAATCGAGTACGAAAACTCTTTAAGAAAAGTGTCCTGATTTAGTTGCGCA
>NZ_LWGA01000767.1:0-7393 GCF_001635235.1 Oleiphilus sp. HI0117
AAAAAAGTTCTGCGTACTTTCTACGACGACGTTATTTTCGCTGCGATTAACAAGCATGCGAATAGGAATGCTCCTTATCTTTCAAAAGATGAATTCTATATATCTTCTCATGGCGGATGTGATCTAGCATCTGAAATGGAGCTCAGTGTTGTTTATAAGTCTATCGAAGAAGATCTAGGAAAAGACCTTGCTGCTTTTAATGTCTATCTAAAGGTAAATGAACATACTTTAGCTCCCATACCTGTAAGCGTGAATTTGCTGTCATTAATGTTAGATATTTGTTTGGGCTATCGACCAAACAAACATGACAAAAATAGTATTGTTTTGCTGGATGAACTTGTCGTCAAAATTACAAGAATGGCCAGTCTGTCAAAAGTACTTTTCTTATATTCTGGAGATGAGCGTCTCAAACTAAAAGAAAATTCAGACAACGAAATTAGAGTGAGTGGGTTATAAGATGTCGATACTTAAAAAAGATCTCACAGTTACCAATATTAACTCTCTAAATGGCTACTTTCCCGTTAGAACAAGTAATAGTGAAGATTCTTTCGATTGGGAGATTGCTAAGGGCATAGTTGTTCGAAACATGTACCGAAAGATTGTTTCACCAGCTTTAACTAAGCCGATAGAAGGTGAAGATGGGAGTAAACAGGATCAAAGTTTTGCTCAGTTCCGAGAAATTTGTCGGGATGACTTTTTAAAGCGTATCGATGAAGAGGATCTGTGGCCATACTTAGAAAAAATGTACTTTGCCAATGATGCGTTCTTTGATGTTGCTCCTGAAAGTTTGTTGTTCAAGATTACTTCGTTGAAAGCAAGTAACCCCAAAAATAGATTAGGTGACCTATATTCAAGTCTAATGGGTGGGTTTTATTTGAAGAACCCTATTCGTATCCAACGCAACTTTCTCGAACAACAGGTTGTAGATTCTTTGCGTGATCCTAAGGTGCTTGAAGATTTTACCGATAGGCGAGTTTCAAAAGGGGTTTACGAAAAGCCCTATTTACCATTTTTGACTCATCTGTTCAGAACTGACCTTAAATTCTTGGCTGATCGACCCAAATACCTTTTGGAAAAATTAGAAGATCTTCTAAAACTGTATGGGTATTTATATACAGCTCAACTAGCTCTAAATATCAAAGGGTGGCGTTCGTTAAGTGAACCGGATTCCAAACCACTGTATTTCATTATGGAAAACGAGACTGCGAGTAAGGAGCGAACTGATCTCGTCAAAAACGGTCATCAACGGGTTTCAATATTACTTGAAAACTTATTTCCATATTTAACTATGTCAGAAGGATTACAAGACCCGAATATTGATGCCAATGAGCATAGACTGCCTTTATGGGAGTTTGCATCTAAGTTATCAGAAGAAGATAGCCCTGCTTTGGCAGCGTACGCAAAGGCTTTTGCGTGCGATAGAAGTAAAGACCCTGATTATGAGTTTCCATATGAAATGTCTAATCCTGACCCCCTCCATTGGTTAAAAATTCTGTTGGAGCTAGCGCTTCGCCAGTTTGATAAAGGTGAATCCAGAGCTGCTGCACAAGGTAAGTTTATTAAAGCAACTGAAATAGAGCTTTGTAGTACTTTCGTAAAAAATCGTGGCCAGGTAGGTAAAGTATTGGTTATGAATCAAGATTACTTGGAGTTGGTTACTAACTTGGCGGTCGGAGAAAATGACAAGTTAAGATTTCATGAGCTCTTACAAGAGTTTGAAGCGCGTGGTATTTACTTTGATAAACAAACTCAACAGTCACTGATCCAGTTTTATGAGCGTGTAGGAAATGTTGAACGAATGAGCGATAGTGGAGATGCAGTATATGTACGTAAAACAGTTTGAGGAATTTATTGCATCCCATTTCTTGGATTGGGCAGAACATAATATTGTTGCGGGTTTCCGTTATCAGTTTCAGTCTCCGAATATAGATAACAGTACTCAGTTATATCATGCGTTTGTTAATCCTTCATTTGCGAAAGGCGTTATAAATGTCGAAGGCCACAGCTTAGCTTATCTTACCTGTGGAAATGTGAAATTGATTCCTGTTATTCAGAATGAGGGAGAAGGCATTGGATACACCGAAAATTTTATTTCTTTTTTAAGGGATAAGGTATCTGATCAGAATGGTGAATTTCTCAATAGTGCATTGTTTATTATCCATAACAGTTTACTCGACACACTAGTTAACAGTGCTCAGGATCTGACCGCAGAAGATTCCGTTTTTGATCCTGCTTTTATCAAGGCTTCTCTCTCAGAGTTAATTGATGAAAAAGATGCTCCAGAAGGTAAAGAAGTTTCAAAAATCTTATTAGATTATCAGTTTGATTTAATTCTCGAAGATAAAGGAAGCATGTTTGGCTTCTCCTCACTATACACAGCCATCTCAGACGGAAACATAAGGTTTAACGAAATCGGTTTGCTAAATGACCCAGCGATTCTTGCCATGAGCGGACAGGAAGAGCAGGTGCGTAAACGACTTGATAAGAATAGAGAGCTTTACGATCAAATTCAGGATGTATTAGAACATTACCCTGATCAGTTAGAAGATAATCTACCTGACCTCGGAGAGGCTTTCATAAAGAAGAACTTTAGGCAGGAAGATCCTGACGCATGGAAGTTGACGACTTATGATGAATTCAGGAAGGAGCAAGATAACAATCGAGAACAAAACCTAGAGATTAGCTCTGAAAGCTCAGCGACATCTAGGCTTATAGTTCGTACTAAAGGAGAAAGTAAGTCAGTTCAAAAAGAACGTCACATGTTACTAGTTGTAGATGAGAACAGAGATGACTTTGATTTAACTATAGAGTTTGTCGGTGGCAAAGTTACAAAGAGTGAAATTAGAGTAACGGATAAATGTAAAGAAATAAGTTATGCCAACAATGTAGTACTCACAGGCGGCTCAGTAAATACTTCCCTGGTTGTCACAGGGAAGGTTCGTGAGATGCCGCGATTCTTTATGATTAGTCTTGATAGGAAAAAAACCTCAGAGAAGTTTAAATTTAAGTGTTTAGTCGTTAAATCTGGCCAATTTAATACAGAGGCGATTGAAAATAGTTTCGTGGTGAACCCTCAAAAGCAGCTTGTAACACTTCAAACGCAAGATACTGAGCTAGATATTTCTGTATCTGATCTTCAGAGTAAAGTGAACCTCGAAACTGTGGGGCAGCGATTTTCTGTCTTAGAGCATGGTGTTGTCGATTTTGCATTATTGTCTAACGAGGTCGATCGAATATTATTCGACGTTGTTAATGGTGGAGCCAAGTTGACTTTTGAAGTAGAGGGCGCTGCGCCAACAGAGGTTCTTACGTTACCACTTATTTTTGACCAATCTCGTGGTGCTAAGCTGTTCTCAGATTCTTTGGTTGGTGTATTCAGACGAACAAAACGACGAGTCTATATTGAGAACAAGGAAGTGAAAGGTCAAACTCAGGCTATTGGGTTATTAGACTTGGAAGCTAGCCTAATTGATCATGACCTACTCTATAGTAACGATAAAACTGAAAAAGAAATTTCACTAAGTGAAGTTAATGATGTGGCGCCTAACTTGGCTGAATCATATCGTTTGCTTTACGAATACTATGTAAAAAATAAAACACTTCCATCTTTATGCGGCTGGGGGAATGAATACCGAGCCTTAGTAAAGCAAGTAGTCAGCGCTTATCATGAATATCTGAGTTTAATTCCTCACAAGAGATATTTGGAGGATGAGCAAAAGCTTGTCTTGCAGATTGGTATGATGCATCACGAAGGTGATGAATTTATCTCGCCAGTTCATCCTCTGGTATTATCTTATTACTTGAATCTAGTTGAGTATGTAATCGCTGACGCCTCTAATAGTTTTCATGACCTACCAAAAGTGACACTTGATCGACTAAACCCTCAGGGGTTGCTGCCTTTTGTCTTCGATGCTGAGCATAGTTTCTCGTATGTAAAGGTGCACGAACATAACTGTTTCTGGATGCACTGTGTTCCGCATAAAGACACTAACTATAGTTATGTAACTAAGCTTGTTAAAGACAAAATAGACGAGTTTACCGAGGCGTTTTCCTCCTTATTTGGGAAAAGCAAAGGCATTGATGCTCGCTCTACTTTGATTATTAACTCGGTTAACAATTATGAGAATCATGAGTTATTTCTCGGTGTAGTTGAGCACGTAATTAAGCACAAGAATAAAACAGTCAATATTCATGTGAACGTCTATGATGATTCACTGATTCAAAATGAGTTTGATCGCTTTTCTGATATGTCTAGTTATGACCAGATAAAACAGAGCTATGGACTGAATAAAGGAAAAGCCAAAGATCATGCCGATACAATTGTTGACCTACTAAGAACACGCGTTACTTACAGTAAATTCACGCACGATGAAAGTGATCAACAAGCATACGCGCATTTAACTTTCTTTAGAAATAATCAAAAGGTTAAGGTAATTGACGTAAACCCAGAAGATAAACTATCTGGAATTACCTGCCATGGTTTGATTAATGGAGAGGCTTCAGCGAGTGAGCAAGGAAACTATATAACAGGTTTTGGACTAAAGAATACTGACTTCAAAGGATTGCTGCATGTAGAAATTGCAGAGATGCTTGGTCGACTCATTCGGCCTTCAAGAGAATCAGCAATCGAGTATCGTGATAGTAGTGCGATAGCGTTGGCAGTCGATGATAGGTTTAAGACTCAATTAGAACGCTCTTATGACAGCGCAATTTGGACATCTATTATTGACCCTAAAGTAACATTGGATTTCTTTGAAAACTCCCAAGATATGCTGCTCATACACTATTCGGATCAATATACTAGCTCTGCTAGTTATGATGCGATTACGGTGACACGTCAAACTGATTTGTATGACAAAGTGCTTGAGAAAGAAGAGGGAGGCTTGATAGGCGAATTTAATGCCTTTAATGGAGAGTGGTTATTAAAGATGATCACTGATCCACCGCTTATTCGCAAAGAGCGTAAAGGAATATTAGCAGCGTATAAATTAGTGAGTTGTTTGTTGGCTAATTCTGATATCACTTGGGTACCGATGTCGGCTGCTGAAATGGTAAGAGTGTCCGGAAATATTGGCCTTAAGATGTCAGAGTCAGAGTTTTCTAGGAATGTTCAAGGGTATAAGTCGGGGGCTATTTCTGATGACGTACTGTTTGTAGGGTTCAAAGATCAAAAACTCTACTTGCTGCCTTTAGAGGTTAAAACTGGCGTTAGTTATGACGTTAAAAAAGCAATCAAGCAAGCTCAGGAATTATCGCGCTATTTAAGTGAAGAGCTCCTTAGCGGAGATGGTTTTTCGAGAAAGCTGTATCGAGGGTTGTTCATCCGACAGGCATTAATGCAGATTGATAAGTACGAACTATATTCTATCTATCCAGAGGGGTACTTTTCTCAATTTGTTGATAACAAAGAGTGGTGGTTACAAGGCGACTACGAATTGGCAGGTATCGCTGATTATCCTCGCGGATTTGTTGTAGCTAACCTTCAAGATGACAAGTGCTTAGAAACCAATGTTGAAGAAGTGGAAGGTATACTGAAAATTGAGGTTCCATACAGTTTTCTGCCTAAGACAATTTCAACCCCCCTTAAGACCTTATTGCTCGATACTCATTTGACTGCCGCTGCGCAAGTACCGGAAAAGTACTTTTTAACCCATTCCGAAGCTTGTGAAGTTGTTCAGAATGTTGATCATCAGGAAATATCCGATATCGTCAAAGAAGTTGTTGATGAAGAGCATCAGGAAATTGAAGAGAATATTGAAGTTGAGAGTGTTCAGAAGATTGAACCAACAGAATCTCTAAAAGTACTAGTTGGTCACGAAGTAAAACATGATGAACCAGTTTACTGGGAGCCGACTAATACAGCCAAATTTATGAATACTAACTCAGGTATTATTGGCACTATGGGGACTGGCAAAACTCAATGTACAAAGTCGGTAGTTACTCAGCTATATCGAAACCAACATTTGAATATTGATGCGAAACCTATTGGTTTGTTGATATTCGATTACAAGTCCGACTATGTTGATGATAAGTTTTTATCTGTCACGGGAGGAAAGAAATATAACCTTCATAAGCTTCCCTATAATCCGTTGAGCCTCTTTGGCGATACCCCTATGTTGCCGGTTCATACGGCTAGGGGCTTCTCAGAAACCATGGGGAAAGCTTTCGGCTTGGGGCAAAAGCAGCAACTAAAACTTCGTAAGTTGATTAGTGAGGCCTATGAGCTTGCTGGAATAAGTAAGTCTGATCAATCAACATGGTCTAAGCCAGCACCGACTATTGCAGATGTTTGGAGCTTGTTTATTGATCAAGAGAAGGTCGAAGAAGACTCTCTTTATGCTGCGCTTGAAAGCTTATATGAGCTGGAAATATTCGAAGATGATATTAGTAAATGCACGAGTTTATATCAGCTGATTGATGGAATTAGAGTAATCGAATTGGCTGGTTACCCTCCCCAGATTCAGAATCTCGTTGTCGCATTAACATTAGATTTGTTCTATTCACAAATGCAAAAGCAGGGCAAACCTGAAGTTAGAGGTGACTTCCGTCAGGTGACCAAAATGATATTGGTGGATGAAGCTGATAACTTCATGTCTCAGGATTTCCCAAGCTTACGAAAAGTATTAAAAGAAGGACGGGAGTACGGCGTAGGGGTAATTTTATCGACGCAAGATATTACTCACTTCAAGACCAAAGAGAACGATTATTCGGCTTATATATTGAGCTGGGTTATTCATCGTGTTTCGCAGATCAAGAATCAAGATATTAAATCTCTGTTTAATAAGGACGATAAGGCTGAGCAAGAATACCTGATGAAAACTATACGAGAGCTAGACAAGCACTATAGTCTATACATAGATGGGGATAAAAAGGTTAGTAAGATCAAAGATAAGGCATTTTGGGAGCTGATTGTTTAAAACTATGGCTACGCAGGACTTGATTGATAATTTACAAAGCGATTATGACTCGTTTATGGCTGCTAGTGATGAGTTTCATCTTAAGCTCGCCGAGCGGACAGTGGCAATTAGCCCCAAATATTGGGCAGAGAATATTGATATAATTGAACGTCAAGAATACAGCTGGGTCGAAGTCAAATTTACGGAGCTAGAGCAGCATTTAGTTGCGAATCCAAATAGCGCTAATGGAGTTGGCGTTTATCTTTTTATCGTAAAGCCCGATGTAACCGTTTTTGGTTTACCTGGCTATGTTTACTATGTGGGGATTGCTGGAGAGAACTCTTCAAGGCGTCATCTCAATATGAGGCTTCCGGAGTATTTGCAGTTCTCATCAATCAAGAATGCGTATTCCGCTAAAACTGATCAGCCGTTGCGCTGAACGTGATCACTTGTTTCCCATCCATGCATCGTGAGTTGTCTTTTTACTTCAAGTGATC
>NZ_LWGA01000768.1:0-746 GCF_001635235.1 Oleiphilus sp. HI0117
ATGGGGGAAATTTCTCCTAATAAAGAAACCAGGTCCTCATCAATTCCTGCTTGTAGCCCTTCAACATCGGCAGCATGTATTAAAAACTCATTGCAGTGCCCTGCCAACTCAGCGAGGGTATTCTTGGTAATCTGAGTACGGGTCACTGTTTGCCAACGATCCGTCGCAATATTCCAACCCGATTCGGTTTTTCGGCAACTCAGATCCATCACTAAACGCTCCGCTCCCGTCTCCGCTTTTATCTTTTCAATTCTGTCAGAAGATAGCTCCCCATCTTCGAAGAGGTAAGACGTGACGATCAAATGCGACGCACCTGCTTCCAAAAACTCGCTGGCATTTTCATGATTAACGCCCCCGCCAAATTGTAAACCTTGAGGCCAGGCCGATAGTGCCTTAAGTGCTTCGTCCTTATTTCCTGGGCCTAGTGCAATAACATGCCCACCTTGTAAGTTATGCTCCTTGTATAAGGAAGCATAGTAAGCCGCATCATAAGCACTCACAAAATTAGTATCGGCACCTTGGTCATTCAAGCTACCACCAACAATTTGCTTTACTTTGCCTTGATGTAAATCGATACAGGGACGAAACTGGGTCAAAGGAGGCCTCTTTTACAGAATGAGATAAAAATAAAACTGGCGCATATTATACCCAATTAAGCGGGGTGATTCGCCCCATATTGAAGATTAATCCAGTACACCTAGGCTTGTTGCTGTGATAATCTTTGGAGCAAACCTACCTGAAGGACC
>NZ_LWGA01000769.1:0-2611 GCF_001635235.1 Oleiphilus sp. HI0117
GATCTCTCGGTAAACCATAGTGCAGCCAACAACGCGACAAACAAACCTGAAAGCTCAATATGATTACCAATAAATTCAAATAAACGATCCATTACTCAGTCCACAACAGTAAAACCGGCTAAATTGCCAGATAAAGTAGAAGCTCTGCCCTGAGTAGCGCCAGTAAATCTTGTTTCACTCGCTCTACTCCATAGCCTCACGCAAAAGGAGTCGCATTATACACACGCCCCTCCTGGCACCTCAATAGCTAGAACCTAATGCAGCGAGAACAACTAAACAACGACACACTAATTAATTCTGACACTCTAGGTCGCCAACCGTCCAAAATAACGGTAAAATCCGCGTCACTATTGGAACCTTGTATGAGAGTAATTTCACGAGGTTCACTGCGCGCCGTTTAAAACTTTACATTAGGTAGTACGTTAATATGGGTAAACAGACCACCGCACTAATCATTCTCGATGGCTGGGGCCACCGTGAAGAAACCGATGCAAATGCTATTCGTCAAGCCAGCACACCTTTTTGGGATAAAATTTGGCAAGAGCGTCCTCATAGCCTGATTCAAACCTCTGGCATGGCCGTGGGCCTACCTGATGGGCAAATGGGAAATTCTGAAGTGGGTCATATGAACCTCGGTGCCGGAAGAATCGTCTACCAAAACTACACCCGTATCACCAAGGATATTGACGAAGGAACATTCGAAAATAACGAAGCCATCTGCAAAGCTATAAACAGCGCAGTAGAAAGCGGCAAAGCAATCCATCTTATGGGGTTAATGTCTCCGGGTGGTGTTCACAGTCATATCGACCACATCCAGGCAGCCATTAAAGTAGCGGCAACAAAAGGCGCCAAAGAAGTTTACGTTCACGCATTCCTCGATGGCCGAGATACACCTCCGCGCAGTGCACAGCCCTCTCTAGAAGCTGTGGAAAAGCAACTTTCTGATCTAGGTATTGGTAGAATCGCTAGCATGGTCGGCCGTTACTACGCGATGGATAGAGATAATCGCTGGGATCGTGTAAAACTAGCTTATGACCTTTTAACTGAAGGACAGTCTGATTATCGTTACGAAACGCCTACTCAAGCACTTGAAGCGGCATATCAGCGTGACGAAAACGACGAGTTTGTTTCAGCCACAGCCATTGGAGATGCGAACTCTGGCCAGATCAATGACGGCGATGCGGTTATCTTTATGAACTTCCGAGCAGACAGAGCACGCGAATTAACCCGAAGCTTTGTTGATACAAATTTCGAAGGTTTTGAGAAATCCAAGGCACCTAAGCTTGCCGACTTTGTCATGCTAACGGAATATTCTGCAGACATTGCAACTAGCTGTGCCTACCCTCCAATGGACCTACCCAATTGCTTGGGTGAATACATGGAGACGCTGGATAAAACCCAACTTCGAATTGCTGAAACCGAAAAATATGCCCACGTCACCTTTTTCTTCAGTGGTGGCCGGGAAGCATTATTTAAAGGCGAAACTCGCGAACTCATCCCTTCTCCAGATGTAGCAACCTACGACCTAAAACCTGAAATGAGCGCTCCTGAAGTTACTGACAAGCTGGTCGAAGCGATTAAGAGTCAAGAATATGATTTGATTGTCTGCAACTTTGCTAACGGCGATATGGTTGGCCACACAGGAAAACTCGAAGCCGCTGTCAAAGCAGCAGAATGCCTCGATAGCTGCCTGGAACGTGTGGCAACCGCACTTGAAGAAAGTAAGGCCCAATGTTTGATTACCGCAGACCATGGTAACGCAGAGCAAATGCTTGATCCCAATTCAGGACAGGCACACACCGCTCACACCACATTGCCCGTACCACTGATATATTTAGGTGATAAAGACATTTCACTCAAAGACGGTGGTAAATTAAGCGATATCGCACCCTCCTTGCTCGATTTGATGTCTATCGATATCCCTTCAGAAATGACGGGAATGTCACTAATCGGAAAATAGTCTGCAATAGCCTCAGTGTATAATAATCAATCCTTTAAGAAGAGCACTAGAGTATTCTTATGCTCTTCGTGGATTGTAGGAACCCTCTAATGTCTTGGTCGATTAACTTAATATGCATGCTAGTATTAATTATCAACATGCTCTCAAGGCTCCTCACTAATCGATGAAATACCTTCTGCTTACATTCTGTTTGTTAGCTTCACTCGTAGCAAACCCAAGTCTTGCAGAAGTTTCTCAAGAACACTCTGAGCGTGAACTCGCTCAACTTAAATCCAGCATCACCAAAATCAATCGCTGGCTGAATCGCGCTAATACTGAAAAAACCGGGCTTTCAAAAGCACTGGAGAAGCAAGAAAAAGCTATCAGCAAGCTAAGCAAGTCAATTCGTACCAGCAAAGCAAATATAACGAAGCAAACCAAAGAGCTTAAAAAGCTGGAAAAAGACCACTCTCAACAAACAAAGGCGCTAAAAAAACAGCAGTCGTTCTTAATAAAGCAATTACAACGTGCGTACCTGCACGGGGAACAATCTCAAACCAAACTTCTTTTAAACTCTAATAACCCCCAGGAACTTGCTAAGGATATGCGTTTCTTTGCCTATATTAATGAAGCGCGTAGTGAAAAAATTTCCGAGGTACAAGACATTCTTAA
>NZ_LWGA01000770.1:0-5839 GCF_001635235.1 Oleiphilus sp. HI0117
TATTTTTATTACTTCTCTTTTCGTCTCCTTTCTCAATTAATTGAAATGCAGAGATATGAAAAATACCACTATTTTGCTAACTAGCCTGACCGTAATTGTAATCGGGGGTTTGCTTTATCTAAGTCTCCCAGGCACAGATACAAAGATAAAAGATACCGGAACCAGTGGTGCAGAAAAACACCAAATTTTATCTGCGTTAGATCGCTCAAACATTGGTATTGAATCCGCTTTACCTGATAAACCGCCTGTGAAAAATAGTGATACCTTGTTAACGACACTTCAAAAGGAAAAGTACAGTAACCTCCCGGATGAACGCAGAACTGAAATGTTAGAAGTGATTTCCGCGACGAACCAGGCCAGGAATACGGTTTCTTCTGGTGCGGAGAAATATTTTGATTTAGTCGAGGATGATAAAAAATTTGTAGAACTAGATGCGCTGGCTGATCAGAAAATTATTGAATTAAATCGTTTGCTTAAAGAGAAGCAGACAAGTGCAGATTAGTCTGTAAGAGTTCGAGTTTTAAGAAGGTATTGTGGTCGTTTAGCGTATCAATTTCTACGGCTGTAAATCGTTATTATTAGAGTTAAAAGGAAGGAGTGTAAGGTGCGTATTATCGAGGGAAGGTTAATTGCAGGCCTAGTATCAGTACTTTTACTTAGCATGATCAGCGTCCAGGCCCATGCAAGTGTGGTTGGAAAGATAAGCGGTGACTTAACTGTGAGCCAGGGCGGTGTTGCTTATAATCTCTCGTTACCTTTGCCGAATGGTATTCATGACGTTTCACCACCTATTTCTCTGCAATATAGCGCTCAAGCGACAAACGGTATTGTCGGCCCAAGTTTCAAACTAAATGCCAGTTCAGCTATTACACGATGTACACCAACCTATCAAAAAGATGGGTTTGAGTCAGGCATACAAGTTGATTCTCTAAGTCGGTTTTGTCATGACGGGCAAAGACTGATCTCGGTATCTGGAAATGACGGTCAAAATGGCACTGAATATCGCACATACGACAATAATAACGCTAAATACCAATCAATCGGTGGTAACAACTACACTCCTGAACGTTGGATTGTAAATACACCAAGTGGTTTTGAGTTAGAGTTTGCACGCTTCGGTCACACTGACAATCAGTTTGCAACGTGGCTGTTAGTAAGTAAGAAAGATATCTTTGATAATACGATTACGTATGACTATGTCGATGGCAATTTACCTTTGGTGTCTACTATTTCATATTCAGGCCACCTTGTTAGTTTCGAGTATCAAGACAAAAATCTTCCCTCCAATAACTATATGGGCGGAGCAAGTATAAATAACCATAAGCTCTTAGATCGAATTGATGTAAACGCCCCAAATGGAGATTTAATTTACTTCTTTGATTTTGATTATGAATTCCTACAAAGTGCCGTTGATGTAGAACGCCTGAACAAAGTGACTCAGTGTTTCAGTGGCACATCAAGTGAGAATAATAGCGCATGTTTAAAGCCTGTTTCATTTCACTATCAAGAGCTACCTGTCGCATCAAATGTTATTGATCGTTTAGAAAGTGATTTAACCATTGTTGTTGAAGATGACTTTTATAACCCAGATGGTGGAGCGCTAAGTTCTCCAATTGAAGAGCGACCTAGTTATGCCGCTGGTGACGTAACAGGTAATGGCTATCCGGATTTTTGTTACTACAAACTCAATACAGGAATCGTGTGTGCAAAGTATAACGCGGGCAGCTACGATCCACCCACAGCCTGGAGTGTCGACTTAGCGTACCAAGCTAATAACGAAGACTTCAAAGCCTACGGTTTATTGAACCTTATTGATTTAAACCTAGATGGTAAATCGGATGTTTGTATAACGGATGATGAAGGGATTCGTTGTGGTGTTAGTGATGGTGACAGTTTCAATATTACTTCAAACTCTACTTCTCTTTGGACAACCGCCATTAATAAATCGTACATGGGGGTTTCTTTTGCTTACGTGAATGAAGATGAATATATCGACATTTGTGGTACTGATGATAACGGGAATTATCGTTGTTATGAGGGGAATGGTAGTTCTTTTAGCAGCGAGCTGTTCAGTTTTAACGATGTAGACTTCTTTGCCGAAGCGGAATGGGACTACGAATACAATTGTGATGAGTCGAATAGCTGCTCAAAAATGAGTGAGTCTTTCGAAGTAGGCTACCCATCACCCAATTTTATCGATATCGATGGCGACTTCGATAAAGACCTTTGCTGGGTTTCACACGAAAGTCAGGCCTTTGTGTGTAAGGAGGCGTCTACCAATACATCTACACAGACCTTGGAATATGGTGCGAAAGTTTCCAAAGTAAATTTATCGAGCCTAACTTCTACCTTGCCCTCCACAAATAGTACGACTCGATTTGCCTCAGTCCATAATGACTGGAAACAACAAGCAGAGGCCGCGGTTCAAAATATCAATAAGTTGGCCTCAGGTTTTAGACTAGCAAACCTGAATGGCGACCAACTTTTAGATGTCTGTTATGTATCCGGTGAAGATTATGTATGCCACCTAAATACCGGTAAAGGATTTGATGCATCCTCTGTTTGGTTAGATCTGAGTGATTCATTTGCAGACATGGATGACGATGCGAAGAATGCAAAAGCGGCCACGTTTAGATTTGTTGATCGGAATTTAGATGGCTTGGCAGATTTATGTTTAATTCACAGTGAATATGAACAGTGTGGATATAGTGATGGCAGTGAACTAGCTGATTTGGAAAACCGATTAAAGATATTTCCAGATATTGAAGTAAATGAAGATAGCCAGAGCCAATGGGTTAGCTTTATGCATAAGCTCTTCGGCGGCAGTCGTGTCCCGTTTATGCTTGAAGCTGTTAGAGGTGGATATGGTAACTTAATCGAAGTGGGCGATATCAATAACGATGGCTTTTCAGAGTTTTGTTATCGTAGTCTGTGGGGCATAGCATGCTCAACGAATGATAATTTTGGCCCAACCTCCTTGCTTACCGGCGTTACAGATAGTTATGGGCTGTACAGTCAAATCGAGTATGCTCCACTAGCTTTAGATGGGTTATATGATGCTGCGAACTCGATACCAACAGGCTTCCGTGAACAGCTTTCCAACAATTGGGTTGTATCAAGCATTACTACCGATACGGCTACTGTAAATTCAGCTTCGGGAGAAGTTCTAACCAACAGGGTCGATTATCGCTACGGTGGTTTACTTGTTAGCAATGATGGAGAGGTCGCCGGGTTTTCAAAAATGACGGAAATCCAGATTAGTCGAAACATCGTCAAAACGACTAACTTCTTTACTGATGACAAGTTATTTGGACAGCAAGAAAGCTCGGTAACACAAATCAATGGTGTGACGGTCAAAGAACAAACTAATAATATGAGCGTTGAAGAGCTTGGTAATGGGACACGTCGTTTAGTGTTGAATTCAACGTCAGAAAATCAATATGATGCTAATGGCGTTCTACTCAATACTGCATCTACAGTAAACACTGAATTTGATGACTATGGATATCCAAAATATATCACAACAAATAAAACAGCAGGTCATGAAACGTTAGAGGTAAAAACCGAAACAACGTACTTGCACGATCTCAGTAATTGGTTACTAGGCCGCGCAGACTATCAAACGGTGACGCACACCTACGGAGGAAGTGATGTAGAAACCCGTGTTGTGGATTATGAATATACGGACGGTAAACTCACACGAGAAGTGCTTGAGCCGGGTGCCGACAATCAATTAACTATCGAGTACTCTGATTTTAAAACAGTAGGTTATCCAAGATTAGTCGAGAGTACAGGTATGTCGGACTATGATGGCGAATCGCAAACCCGTTATGTTCGTAAAACCTATGATGACCTAGGTCGGGTTTTAACTGAAACAAACGCTCTGAACCAAACAACGACTTATACCTATCATCCTCGATGCGGAAAGATCGCTTCTATTGAAGATATTGGTAAGCGACTTACTTCGATAGGATATAACGAATACTGTGAAAAAGTATCTGAAGATTATCCTGATAGCAATTTAACAACATGGATGTACGAATGGGCAACCACCCAGGATACCAACGCGGATCAACGTGCAGCTGATTGGGAATATAGTTACCACAACCCAATTGTCTACAAAGTTACCGAGACTAAAGCATCCGATTCAGAGTACGGCGACCAAGTAAGTACCGTCTATTTTGATGCATTAGGTCGCGCGGTTAGGTCAATCAGTTCAGGGTTTAGCAGTGACTCATCTGACCGAGATGTAAAAACGTCAACAATATATGATCAATATGGTTACCGTGTCGCGATTACTGAGCCATATTACGTCTTGAACGGCTTGCAAGATACTGCTCGCTGGACACGATTCACCTTTGATAGTGTGGGTAGAGTATCCTCAGAATCAAAAGCAGGACCCGATAAACTACCATTGACGGTTAGCTATACCTATAGCGGAAATACCTCGAATATAGCTTACAGTGATTACAGTAAGTCAACGACGGTGGGCATTCACGGCAAGCCTTCTTCAGTAACTGAAAACGGCCAGATTGTTGAATACGAATATACAGCGGCTGGCAATTTAGAACTTACGCGAACGAACAACCTTGAAACAACCGTTGAATACGATGATCGAGGCTTTAAAAAGAGCCAAGAAGACCCTTCAATGGGGGAATGGCAGTACAAACATAATGCCTTTGGCGAGTTAGTCTATCAAAAAGATGCGAAGCAGCAAGAAGTAAAAATGTACTACGACTTGCTTGGCAGAATGACTCGCAAAGTTGCGCCTGAAGGCACTTCTCGTTGGGATTATTTTGCTAGTGGAAATGGAATCGGACAGCTAGAACAAGAAACTGGTACTGAGGCGACTAAGATTTGGACTTATGATGAGTTAGGTCGCGTTGAGACAGAAACCTTAAATGTGAATACGCAAACATTTACGACACAGTTCGTACACGACGATTATAGCCGCTTGATCGAAACCAAGTACCCGAATGATGTCTCCATGTTTAATCGCTATGACAATATTGGCAAGTTGCAAAACGTGTCAATGAAGGCTCGTGATATTAAAAATATTGATTTTGAATACTTGCTGGCCGAAAAAGATACTTTAATGGTAGAGCTTGAACGGCTTCAATCATTGCAGCAAGCGGCACTTAATAAGGCTCAGTATCATAGCAATAAAGCGCTGGAGTATCATAAACAGTATCGAGAGTTCCTAGATAAGTTTAATGAGGTAAGCCAGTCTATTAGCGTATTAAATGATATTGCTGTTGAACATCAGAACCGCGCAGAACAATACATAGCCTTATATAGTGAGCTAATTGAAAAGGCTAATAGTATCAAAACTCAATTTGGTAGTGGTCATCGTTACAAGATGATTGACCAAGATTCTGAAAATTACTACTACGCAAGAACATACTGCGCTAGCTATCATGGTTGGGGGCCAACAAAATATTGTGCTAGATATAATACAGATCAAGTAACTGTTGCCATAAGTGATTTAACTATTACCCTGGCCAACGGTGACGAACAAATAATTCCTGCACCAGAAATAATTGACCCAGTCACATTCTTCGAAGGTTTAGCTCAGAGATATCTGGCGCAATCACTGGTTCAGCAGCAAGTTGTCGGCACGGTAATAGGTAGTGAAACAGATTCGAGTATTATTGAGAAGACTGTTTCGGAGCTTGATCAAGGAACGCTTGATTTAGTTTACGAATTTATTGACAGAGACGCACAAATACAACTCTATGAGTTAAAAAAGGTATTACAAGACTACATTTACGCTGATAATAATTACGATGAATGCGAATTTAATATTCGCATTCATCGTAATTATTATCAGCGTAAATGT
>NZ_LWGA01000771.1:0-9042 GCF_001635235.1 Oleiphilus sp. HI0117
TATCAAGATTTGATGCGTGCGTAGACGGTGGAGGTGGAGTATTGCCAGTGAGGACGGCATCACTGAACCCAAGGTCTTGTGACGTAACGTGAATAAGCACATCGCCATCGCCGTACTGCTTCCCAAACCCACCAGCACCATCAGCATACTCATTGATAGCCCAGGCAACATCAGTTTCACTCGTATCAAAAAAACCAGCAGTGGCCAGGAGCGCAACATCGGAAAACCCTGTTGCCAATGTTTCGTTACCATCTGTCACGTCAATTTTTGCGCGAAGGTTGTCTACTAAGCCGCCACCGATTCCAGTCAAGGAGTAATCTTTCGTATACATAGAACCAGCATCTACATATTCGAACTCGCCGATATGTACCCTTGTTTCTATATCAATAGTCAAACCAGCTTTACCCGTAACGTTAGATAATGAGCTATCGTCAAGGAATTGTAACTCAGCAAACGCGCACGGCGACGTAAGGCCCACCACTAAAGCACAGCTTTTAGCAGCTACAGGAATTTGCTTGAATATATTCTTGTTATTTTTGGCTATTACAGCCCTACCCGTCTTCATGAGTACTCCTGAGGGTTAGGTGGAATCTCCACCTATTCAGTATTCCTTGTGCTCAAGTCGATAAGCTATAGTAATATTTATAAGCCGACCAACAGTCACATATATATGTAAAATATCACATACCGTTACATGCACCAATGGTTTATGCTTTAGAAGCAGGGCAAGTAATAGTCAATAAAACATATTTGTGAGCCAGTTCAAATTTTAGTATGAACATTCTAATTCTAAGAAGTATTATCTAACCCAATGAACGCAATTCATTTTTTCAGGTTTTTATCGCTAGCGTAAAGCTAGAGTGGACTCGCCCTTGCAATGCAAGGGCTTTTTTTTGCTTATAAATAATTCAAGCTTCAGCGAAAGGCCTTATACACACGAAACTTAGTGGTTTCAGCCAATACATCGCAGCGCCCCATGCTCGCCTCAATAATCGATGCATATTTAAGAAAAGAATTCGCAACTAAAAGAAAAGGTGCGTGCTTTGTCAATTTATCTTTGGCACCTTTAATAAACCCCTCAGTAGTTGTGTATTCAGTATCTACACCTTGATGGAATGGCGGGTTCGTCACTAAGGCGTTAACCCTACCTTTTACCTCAGCCCAGCCATCACTGGGGTAAATATCTACATCTATGTTATTTAGCCGCGCAGTTTCTTCAGCGCACTTTAGGGCCAACAAATTAATATCAACCATTTCCAGCTTAATACCTGGATTGAGCAGTTTTGTATAACACCCTAGTACGCCACTACCACAACCAAAGTCCAATACTCGCCCCTCTAGACGGGTAAACATATTCGCCAGTAGTAGCTCAGTACCCTCATCGAGCTCACCGATACTAAACACACCTGGTATAGCAGCCACTTTTAAGGATATGTCATTCACCTCAACATCAAATGATGTCATCCAATCTTTTAAGCTAAACGGCTCGACTTTTTGATCTAGGCTTGCATGCCACAATTGACAGTGTTTAGCTGAATCAATCTTGCTAGCATCACTGCTATATGAGCTTAACTTCTTAGCCGCACTAGCAATTCCGGCTTTTTTCTCACCCACGAGATAGATATCACCACCTTGACACAACAGAGGCGTAACATAGGCCAAGATAAGGTCCAACTCTGCCTTTGCTTTTGGGATGTGAATGATCACCGCATCACAAGCCTCAAGACCTTCATTACCCAAACTAAATAAGACTTTGTTACCAAGAGAGTTTTTTAAAGACCGATATACTCGATAATCAAAGGTAATTACCTTTTCAGGATTTAAATACTCAAGAGGATCACCAGGGGGTGGACCAAAAATAATCAACTTTCTGCACTGGGAAAACTGTTCTGAATTGCGTTCAATAACCTTTGATCTTACGTGCATCTAATCACTCTCGTCTTTAATATGGGATTGATCCACTTCAAATGGCATTTTATCTCTCTCCAACTCAATGGAACTAAAGTGAAACCGTAAGTGGCTGTATCGCTCGGCGATAATCGTATTTTTTGGGACGTCAAAGCGCTTTACGGCTCGAATTGCACGAACAACCGAGTCATCCAAAGCAGGGAGACCACTCTGCAAGAAGATAAATACATCAACGACATTTCCGTATTCGTCCAGCTCTAGCTTTGCAACACCTCTATGCATTTGCCTACCTTTGTATGGATTATTCCATTTTTCGTTAACCTGCTTATTCATTCTTTCAAGAAATTTATTAACCATACGCAGTTCTTCACTTTCTTGTTCGCTATATGGTTGTTCAACAGTTACGTTCTCAAGTTCATCTTCACCGAGCAAGCTGATATTCCCAACAACATGAGTGTCTGGGTTTCCTTGACTCTTTTCCTCTAAAAGAACGGTATCAGCCTCATATTCACCATATACATCTTCCATATACGAAGGAATAATGGAGCTCTCCTCTACATTGTTACGCTCATCCATGTCATTCAGCTGTGAAGATTGTTCAGCCACTTTATTAACACCTTTAGTACTCGTATCTAACAGATTCCGGCTTATTGACTCAGTTTCATCTGTTTGGTTCTGTGTTTTTTTCTCAGAGGCCGCCAGATCATCTGAAGGGTCAGGCAACTGACTCCATTTCTCAGGCTCCTCATTTAAAATACTTTTATTCGCTAGCTGCTCTCCGCGCTCGACCCCGCCATCACCAAAAAACACCTCTTTGGCCTCTCGATTTGTTTGATTACTGGACGAAAACTCCTGTGCATTATGCACCGGAGAAAAATAATCCGAATCCTGATTCGGTTCTGGCTCTGGCTCTGGTTCTGGCTCTGGTTCTGGTTCTGGTTCTGGTTCTGGTTCTGGTTCTGGTCCTGGTTCTGGTTCTGGTTCTGGTCCTGGTTCTTCTAAGTGATGTTTTATCAATTTAATTTGGACGACAGACGTTTCTTCGACTTCATTCTCACTATGTTGCGTTCGCCACACATAAAAGATTAAAGCGAGCAAATGTATGATAATACTTACAGCAAGTAGAACACCAAAACGCCAACGATCTTTTATCTTGTCCACACCCAAAACGAAGATACCTAACGCTTAAAACTAGTTAGCAAAATCAGACTCACCGTAATAGAGCAAACCCTTTCGATATAAAAAATAGTTTCTAACCTTTGGATCGATTGGTGGCGCAAGTCTCCCAGTTTTTAATAAAGCTTCCATAAATGCCTTATCTAGATCTTCACTTCCAGAACGCTGTTTAAATACAACATTATAAAAATAGCCTTCACTGTCCTGTAAATATGTAATTTGACCGTAATAGGTTTTACCAACATCTCTGTAACTTCTTTTCGGTCTTACCAGGTTGCTTTCAATTTTTTTAAAGCCTTGCTTCAAATAGTCACTCGCAATGAGCTTATGCCTAGGTGACATTGATTGTTCAATCTGCTTAGCTTTGACGGCTCCATACTTATATAAAACCTCACCCTCTTTAGTCAGTACGAAGTTTTGCCTAAGCGTTTTCTTATCTATTAGATATTCTGAACCCGGTATGCCATCTACAAGTCTTTGACGCGGCTTAATAGTCTTTAAATTCGAAGCCTGACCGGAACCTTTGTGGCTGGAAGCACCACCCGATTTCTCTGCTTTGGCCTTCTCTGCTTTGGCCTTCTCTGCTTTGGCCTTCTCTGCTTTGGCCTTCTCTGCTTTAGCTTTCTCTGCTTTAGCTTTCTCTGCTTTAGCTTTCTCTGCTTTAGCCTTCTCTGCTTTAGCCTTCTCTGCTTTGGCTTTTTCTGCTTTAGCCTTCTCAGCTTTAGCCTTCTCAGCTTTAGCCTTCTCAGCTTTAGCCTTCTCAGCTTTAGCCTTCTCTGCTTTGGCTTTCTCTGCTTTAGCTTTCTCAGCTTTAGCTTTCTCTGCTTTAGCTTTCTCTGCTTTAGCTTTCTCTGCTTTAGCTTTCTCTGCTTTAGCTTTCTCTGCTTTAGCTTTCTCTTCTGTTAAAGGCTTTTCCTCTTCCTCCTCCTCTTCCTCTTCCTCTTCATTAATAGGATTATCTAATTTTATCAGAACTTTATGCTGCTTTTCTTCCTCTTCATCTTTATCCACCTGAGCAAGCATAACCACGCCGATTATAATCGCATGCAGCAAAAAACTAAGGCCAACAAATAAGGCGTAGCGATCTAAGTAGCGTCTTGGTAACATCAGTATTGCAACAACTCTTAATAGGCATTAAGCCTTTTATAACGATGAATTCAGGCCTTCAAGCAACGAAAGCTCTTATTATGTCTAATGTAATTCCCTTTAAAAAACCATCCCCAAAGGCCAAGCATAAAGGCAAAACTTTATGCAAAAGCGGCTTTCATAAGTGGAAGGTTATAAGCAACTCAAAGTTCGACGTTAAACAGGGCAAGCTTGTAACGGTGTCAAAATGCCAGCGTTGCGGCCTTGTAAAAAACGAACTTAAATAACAGTTTTGCCTAACTAAATATTTCGTAAGCCTTTAAGGTGATAAAAGCTATAGACGAGTCTATCATTTAACTTTACGATCTTTCATCCTGTAATTTGCACTAAAGTGTGCATTGAGACTAGATTTTTCAACTACATTTACAATAAGCAAAATAAGCCATGCATTTTAAATTCGCTTTGTTTTTTACTCTCATCTTTCAAACTTTCACTATTGCTGCAAATCCTCAGCACGGTATTGCAATGCATGGTTCGTTAAAATACGACCCGTCTTTTGAGCATTTTGACTACGTCAACCCTGTTGCAAACCAGGGTGGCACATTAAAACTAGGCGTTGTCGGTGATAACTTCGACAGTTTCAACCCTTATATTATTAAAGGCGTTTCTGCCGCGGGTGTTCGCTACTTGTATGAAAGTCTCACAAAGCATGCGAGTGATGAAGCTTTCAGCGAATATGGACTAATTGCCGAAACAATCGAGACGCCTGATGACCGTTCATCAGTTACATTCAAGCTAAACCCTAATGCCAAGTTTTCTGATGGCAGCCCCATAACAGCAGACGACGTAAAGTTCAGTTTCGAAACACTAACGAAGCATGAAAAAGCACAACCATTCTATGCAGCTTACTATGCCGATGTAAAAAACGTTGAGGTTCGCTCAGATTCAGTCATTCATTTTGAGTTTGCTACCAATCAAAATAAAGAACTCCCGCTCATCATTGGTCAACTCCCGATTTTTTCCAAAAACTATTGGAGTAAACACGATTTCGGTAAATCGTCGCTAAATATTCCTGTCGGCAACGGCCCTTACATGATCGACAGCTTTGACCCTGGTCGCTCGGTCACACTGAAGAAAAACCCAAACTACTGGGCAAAAGATCTTGCGGTTAACAAGGGTATGTATAATTTCGATAAAATCGTATACGAATATTACAAAGATAACACTGTTGCATTGGAGGCTTTCAAAGCTGGCGAGTTTGATTTCCGCATTGAGAACACTGCACGCAACTGGGCTAACGCCTACGTCGGCCCAAAGTTTGATAACGGCGAACTGATCAAAGAAGAAGTTAAGCACGAGCGCCCAGCCGGTCTTCAGGCTTTTGTTATCAATACACGTAGAGAACTTTTCAAGGATAGCCGTGTCAGACAGGCGCTCGCCTATGCATTTGACTTTGAATGGACCAACCAGAATTTGTTTAATGGGCAATATGCACGCAGTAATAGTTATTTTGAGAACTCTGAACTCGCTTCGCGGGGCTTGCCGACTGGTGAAGAGCTAAGCACCCTTGAAGCCTTTAGAGACCAACTTCCATCATCTGTTTTTACAAGTGAATACCGTTCACCTAGCACAGAAAAACCTGCAAGCTTGCGAAAAAATTTAAGGAAAGCCATCAAGTTACTGAAAGAAGCAGGCTGGTCTGTGAAGGATGGCAAGCTGACAAATAAGCAGAGCGGAAAGCCCTTTTCATTCGAGTTTTTATTATTCCAGAAAGACTTTGAGCGTGTAGTACAACCCTTTATTAAAAATCTTGAAAAACTTGGAATTGAAGCCGGTATCCGCGTCGTAGATACTACCCAGTATATAAATCGCCGCCGCTCTTTTGACTTCGATGTGATGGTTGGTGGTTTTGGTCAGTCAAATTCACCAGGTAACGAGCAAAGAGAATACTGGCATTCATCAAAAGCCAATACGCAGGGTTCTAGAAACATTGCCGGAATACAAGACCCTGTCGTGGATAAGCTTGTTGATCTTGTCATCAGTGCGCCAGACAGAAAGTCTTTAGTTAATCGAACTCGTGCTCTCGACAGAGTTCTACTACACGGGCACTACGTAATACCTAACTGGTATAACCCGGTTGAGCGTATCGCTTACACTAAGAGCCTTGCGAGACCTGAAATTTCCCCCAAATCCGGAGTAGCGATCGATACGTGGTGGTTCCGTAAGTAATGAGCGCCTACATTCTTCGCAGACTTCTTCTTATGATACCGACACTACTCGGCATCATGCTCTTAAACTTCATTATCGTGCAAGCAGCACCCGGCGGCCCCGTTGAGCGAATGCTCGCACAGATTCAGGGAATGGGTTCAGACGTTCAAAGCCGTTTAGGCGGCGGTAGCGGAGAGCTATCTACCAACACCTCAAGTTCTAGCAGCTCTGGCAGCTCCTCTAAATACCATGGTGCTCAAGGCCTTGACCCTGAGCTTATTGAGCGCATTGAAAAGATGTATGGCTTCGATAAGCCAGCTTATGAGCGCTTCTTTATTATGATCAAAAACTATGCTGTTTTTGACTTTGGCGAAAGCTTTTTCCGCGACAAAAGTGTACTCGACTTAGTCCTTGAAAAAATGCCGGTATCAATTTCTCTTGGTCTTTGGTCAACACTGATCATCTACCTTATATCGATCCCGCTCGGCATCAAAAAAGCGATCAAAGACGGCTCCAAGTTCGACCTTTGGACCAGTAGTGTCATTATTGTTGGTTACGCAATTCCTGGCTTCTTATTCGGCGTTATCCTAATAGTTCTCTTTGCTGGTGGAACATACTGGGACTGGTTCCCTTTACGCGGTCTTACCTCGCCAGACTTTGACACCATGACGACAAGCGAGCAAATTCTGGATTATGCTTGGCACCTAGTACTGCCAGTTACCGCTATCGTTATAGGTGGCTTTGCAACTCTAACAATGCTTACCAAGAACTCCTTCATGGATGAGATCAACAAGCAGTATGTTACGACTGCCAGAGCTAAGGGGCTCACAGACAAAAGCATTTTATATGGACATGTATTTAGAAATGCCATGCTGATAGTTATTGCAGGAATGCCTAGCGCCTTGATCGGTATATTCTTCACAGGCTCGATGTTGATAGAGGTAATTTTTTCGCTTGACGGCCTTGGACTGCTTGGTTTCGAAGCTGTACTCAACCGCGATTATCCGGTTATGTTTGGAACGCTTTACGTATTTACCCTGGTTGGTCTAATTCTAAAACTCATTAGCGACCTGACATACGTCTTTATTGACCCGCGAATTGACTTTGCAAGCAGGGAGCAATAGTGATGTTGATTAATACTAGCTCGTGGTCACCCCTGAATCGCCGACGCCTTGCTAACTTCAAGGCCAATAAACGCGGATATTACTCTTTAATCTTATTCTCGATTTTATTTTTTGCTTCACTGTTTGCCGAAATCATTGCAAATGACAAGCCTCTTTTGGTGTCCTATCAGGGTGAACTTTATACGCCATTCTTAAATAGTTACCCAGAAACCGCATTCGGAGGAGACTTTGAGACCGAAGCCGACTATCGTGACGAATACGTTTCTGAGCTGATTAATGAAGAAGGCTGGATGTTATGGCCTCTTATACAATACAGCTACGACACCATTAACTATCAACTTCCTGTACCCGCCCCAAGCCCTCCTTCAAGTGAAAACTTACTTGGGACCGACGATCAGGCTCGTGATGTTGTCGCAAGATTGATTTACGGTTTTAGAATATCAGTACTCTTTGGTTTAGCACTCACATTATTTAGCTCTGTTGTTGGTGTGGTAGTTGGCGCTATACAAGGCTTTTATGGCGGCCGCATCGACCTTTATGGCCAACGTTTTATAGAAATCTGGTCTGGGCTACCCGTTCTATTTCTGCTGATAATCATGAGTAGTATTATTACGCCTAACTTCTGGTGGCTACTTGGTATTATGCTGTTATTCAGCTGGATGGGGCTAGTTGACGTTGTACGCGCAGAGTTCTTGCGCGCTAGAAACCTAGAATACGTACGCGCAGCCCGTGCACTAGGCTTGGACAATAGAGGAATTATGTTTAGACACATGCTTCCTAATGCTATGGTCGCGACACTTACTTTCATGCCTTTCATTCTCACGGGTTCAATTACTACCCTGACCTCTCTCGACTTTCTTGGCTTTGGGCTTCCACCAGGATCACCCTCACTAGGTGAACTGATTTCACAAGGCAAAACAAATTTACACGCACCCTGGCTCGGCGCATCGGCATTTATTGTTCTTGCACTAATGCTGTCTCTACTTGTATTTATTGGCGAAGCCGTACGCGACGCATTCGACCCAAAAAAGATATAAGCACGCACTCAAGGTAATTAGTTTTTATGACAAACGATAACGATGCTCAAATATCTATCAGAGACCTTCGTGTTTGCTTTCAACAAGGAGAGCAAGAAATAGAGGCAGTTAAAGGTATCAGTTTTGATATTCACGCGGGAAAGACAATCGCAATTGTTGGCGAAAGCGGTTCTGGAAAATCAGTAACTGCCCAGGCGATTCTCGGCTTACATCCAAGAAATAAAACGTCTTACCCGAGTGGCGAAATCCTTTTTCAAAACAAAGACCTTTTAAAAGCAAGCGAGACTGAATTAAGAAGTGTGCGTGGCGGTAAAATTGGCATGATCTTTCAGGAGCCAATGACGTCACTTAATCCGCTACATACGATTGAGAAACAAATTGCCGAATCAATACAGTTACACAGCGCTCATTCAACTCGAGCCGCTCGTAAGCGTGTTATCGAATTACTAGATCTAGTTGGTATTCCTGAGCCTGAGTCTCGCCTGGGATCCTATCCTCACCAA
>NZ_LWGA01000772.1:0-1317 GCF_001635235.1 Oleiphilus sp. HI0117
GGCTTATTTTATAGATGCTGAAAACCCTGAAGATGGCGGCGTGGGTATTTATACTCGCCACTTCCCCAAGGCAATTATGTATGGCTTTGCTTATGAGCCAGCAGATCGTGAAGGGCGCTTTATTCAGGCTGACTTTGAAAATGTTAGTGTTGCTTCAATGCTTGTACCCAATGCATTAGGCAAGCCTGAGAACCAGGAAGCAAAGGATAAATTCCAGGACGCGTTTCAAAGCCATCTGGAAAAAACTCTCCGTAAGCGTCGTCAGTTCATTTTTGCGGGCAGTTTCAATTCCGCGCATTTGGTGACAGATGCGAGCAAAAAATACCATGAGATGGACGTGAGTGGCTTTAAAGCGCATGAGCGAGACTGGTTCGATACGGTTTTCGATGACTTTGGTTATGTTGATGCATTTCGTCATATAAATGTTGAGAAAAATCAATATACCTGGTGGCCAGAGTGGGCGAAAGGTTGGCGAAAGAATGCTGGCTGGAGAACAGACTATCAAATCTCGACCCAGATGATGCGTAATGTTATCGAAGATGGTTTTATTGATATGGACACGCGCTTCTCGGATCACGCACCTGTCATTATTGACTATGATGTGATCATGTAGCTTAGACATATAATTTTGAGGCAATTAGATTTATGAGTGCCAGTGCGACCTACCTTTAAAGGTCAGCCTTTTGGACTGAGCCCTGACTATGTTCAAGTCATTGCAGGCATAGTTTATGCTGTGCCTAGCGTTGAAAAAGCCGTCATTTTTGGTTCCCGCGTTAAGGGGAATTTTCATAAAGGTTCTGATGTCGATATTGCTCTCTATGGTGACCTAGACTATTCAACAGTCAGTCATATTCAATATCAGTTGAACGAAGAAACCAAAATTCCTTTGTTCTTTGATGTTGTTGCTTATAGTTTGTTAGAAAATGACGCGCTTAAGGAGCATATTGATCGGGTGGGACAGCTAGTGCCTGGTCAAAATAGCTGAAATAGTAAAGGTGAGATAGACGTGAAAGCCAGAAAGAGAAGCTAGCGAATACCACTAGCTTCTCTCCTTGTTTTACAATTTAGCTATTATTCAGAAAGGTAGTAATCATAAATAATTTCTACCTCAGCACCTTCACTTGGAATCGCAGTGCCACTAAATAGTATTCGGTTACTTGTTGAGTTATATTCCCAGCCGTTTGAACTGTCTTTAGCGACGTCAACACCGTCGACAAGTACACGTATAGTGCTGCTAATAGGTTGGTGATTTAGTTCATAAATACTACTAGCTGCACCAGCGTTTGTTGCGATGGTGCTCATAATCGCTGGAAAAGC
>NZ_LWGA01000773.1:0-1433 GCF_001635235.1 Oleiphilus sp. HI0117
CGATAGTCCGAGTTTATGAGCACAGCTACGATAGCGATACGGGTGAGCGAATATCTACCCTAAGGGCATCTTATGAAGTTGCCAAAAATAGGCCAACCTTGATTATCAATGAGCGTTTAGGTGTCGATGCTGGTGCTTTAGCATCGTTGGACGGAGATGAAATTTATCATGTTTTTGAAGGTGAACAGGAACTAGAGCGCTGCCAGTACTATCGTCGGCATTTAGATGTAAGTGTCAATGAGTTTGCAGTTAAAGATGGCGAAATTACCACGACTATAGATGGAGAGATTGAGTTATCAAATATTTCAGAAGATCTCGAAACTGAGTCATTTAACATTGTCGATAGCGATTTTTCTTTGTCCGTACAGCAGAATGCTTCACTGAATGAGTTTTCATTAACTGACTTTGATGCTGAAAAGGTTGAGAATTTGTCACGAGGCACCTATGTGATTGGTTTTTCAGGAGTCTTGGAGTCCGATTCGATTGGCGGAATAGTTGAAGTTGATGCAATGGACTCTTTTAGCAAGCTGAATGGCACGATAGGCGAATATCCAACTGATGGCATATTTAAGGTATTAGGACAGGGTTTGGAGCGAGTGACCCTGACGCCAAACCCTAGTGCACTGGTGATCGGTGTTGATTATGATGGTGATGATTCTCGTGTTGGAGCCAGTTTCCCAGATGAAACGTTTACAACGACCTGGGAGCAACTTCTGGAAGGTGACTTCCAGCGAGATGACTTTATTCCAGCAGAGTAGAAAGTTCCTTTCATACTGCTCAATATATCATTGATGGCCTTCTGGCTTCATATACTTAATTCCTCGATTAGCTCTATAATATTCCTCCTGTAGAGCGAGCATATCTATTTGCACGCATAATTATCAGATCTCATAGCAATAGGCTTAGCATGGCAAAGAGCAAAACCGCATTCGTCTGCACTGAGTGCGGGTCAGATTTATCTAAATGGCAAGGCCAGTGTCCGGATTGTGGCCAATGGAATACTATTCAGGAAATAAAGCTAGCAAAGCAAAGTAAGAGCAGCAGTACCTCGTTGGGTTATGCGGGCGCCAAGTCCGAGATTAAGGCTTTGGGGTCAATTGACCTCGAAGATCAACCCAGATTCAGTAGCGGTATAGGTGAGTTTGATCGGGTGCTGGGGGGAGGTTTAGTTCCCGGTTCTGCTATATTGGTTGGAGGTCATCCGGGTGCCGGGAAAAGTACTTTGCTACTCCAGACGATGTGTCATCTTTCTTCAAGCAGGGACGGCTTATATATTACTGGTGAAGAGTCTTTACAACAGGTTGCACTGCGAGCAAAGCGCCTCGGTCTCAAAGCTGATGCGCTGAATATGTTCTCTGAAACCCGGATCGAATCAATAGAAGAAGTGGTTCAAGTCCATAAGCCAAAAGTGCTGGTTGTTGACAGTATTCAGG
>NZ_LWGA01000774.1:0-5903 GCF_001635235.1 Oleiphilus sp. HI0117
ATAATATTGAAACGTTGCTAATATATGCTGCGGCTTATCATTTTGAGACTGATGAAGCTATTAAAACTCAATTGGCTGCTAGGGCAAATAAGTTATATGATGGTTGGGTTAATGCTAATTGTGCTGGAATTGGCTCTACGATGAGGATGTGGAACTGGCAGCATCGATCTAATTCAGTTCGTACATGGCTATGGGTTGCTCCATCCACATCGGGGTCTTCAGGTGGTATTGACGGTTCGAGTGGCTCTGAAGTAAGCCCACCGAAAAGCCCTATTGGTTTTCAGGCGTCGCTTTTAGCAGCGGATGGGTCAATAGAGTATACTGGTGGTACTGATTCTATGGATGATTCAAGTGCTGGTGATGTAGAAAATGACTCTGCCAATGGAGCTGCCGGCCAATTGGGAGACCCTGAAAATAGTAATGTGACAGCAATGGTTTATATTGCAACAACTACATGTAGTGAAGGTGATGATCCGCATTGGCAATGTGGCGGCCAGTGGCACCCATATAATACAATCAGTCCTACCTCTCTTATTGCGATTTGTCCTACTGGGGGGGGGACCTATCTAGGATGCTACGAGGTCGATAAATACGTACCTTTTAGCGAGGTTGTCACCACGGATGGCTTGTTAAGATGCGAAGGACAAGTAGATGTCGGTAGTACACGCAATGGTTGTAGTTATCATTCCTTTGCCTTATTCTCAGAATTGTAAGGCCCTTCATATAATCTAGGCCTCATAAAGGGGCCTTTATCTTTTTCTAGTTCTTAGATTTTAATTTCAAGTGCTGTATTTGAGTTGTTCTATCAGTTAAAGCTCATATGATTTGAAAAACGTTATACAATTGCCATTTTAGATAAATCTACACATTTAAAAAAAGGGAGGGGGGGTGAACTACCGCAGTGATATAGATGGCCTTCGGTCAATCGCAGTCTTTTTAGTTATTATAAACCATGTCGGTTTTAGCTTTTTTCCCGGTGGATTTATTGGGGTTGATGTATTCTTCGTACTATCAGGTTTTTTGATCACTACGATAATTGCCGAGAAGCTTAAGCTGGGGCGGTTTGAGTTTGGAGCTTTTTTCGTTCGTCGTATTAAACGACTCCTTCCAGCTAGTTTTTTCGTTATTATAGTTTCTGCTCTGTTTTTTACCTGGATTATGTTACCTCAGGACTTAGTCAGGTTTTACCAAAGTATTATATGGATTGTATTTTATCTGGGAAATTTCTTTTTTTGGAAGCATCATGGAGGATATTTTGGCGGAGATGCCCAGGAAGCGCCTTTGCTTCATACCTGGTCTCTTGCTGTAGAAGAACAGTATTATTTTATTTGGCCCGTGATTATGGCTGTTTCGTTTAAATGGTTTGGAATAAGGAAAAGCATATATTTTTTCCTGTTAATGTTTATAGCTTTAGCGGTGATCTCTCAATGGGGGACTGAAATAACTTTTGGTGCTGCTTATTATCTATTACCGACACGCTTTTTTGAGTTGATGGCAGGTTCATTATTGGCTCTTGTTTGGCCTAGGTTGCCGAAATTGGGGTATTCGAAGTCTTCGGTCGTATCTGTATTGGGTTTGGTTTTGATATTTGGAAGTTCATCAATTCTAACAGAGCATTCTCAGTTTCCTGGTTATAATGCTTTATATCCAGTACTAGGTACAGTATTGTTGATTTATTCACAAGGTGGCTTAATTAATAAGTTACTCTCTATGAGAGGGTTTGTCTTTACCGGCAAAATATCCTATTCAATGTATCTTTGGCATTGGCCAATCATAGTGTTCCTCCGATATATGTCTGTGGAGCTGACTCTGATAGTGCAGCTTTTGATTATTGTTCTGACTTATCTAGTCTCAGTATTAACTTGGCGTTTCATAGAGCAGCCATTTCGAGAGTCAGGCGATACTGAGTTTAGATCTGTTGTATTAAAAATGTTCTTACTGCCAGCTGTCATAATTTCGATTCTGGTGACTATCGGGATTTGGAACAAAGGATTTCCTTCCAGATTTGAACCAGCAGTATTGAAGATGGAATCTGCTTTAAACTCTCATCCAGATATAGCGCGAGCGGGTTGTCACTCTCCATTAAGGTATAGCTCGCGTTTACCTCAAGCTAATTGTGTCGAGGGTGATGATGATCTGAAAAGCCTTGATTTGGAAAGTGCTGAAGTAATTATTATTGGGGACTCTCACGCAAATCACTTTGTTCCGTTTATGCAGAAAATAGCATTTGATGCCGATAAAAGTATATTGGATTACACTTTGGATCAATGCATTCCTGTATTTGACATTTTATGGGGGCAAAACTCATACAAAGCTAATAAATGTCATGAAAGAAACAGAATAGCAAGGGAGTATATTGAGTCATCTAATTTAGAGTTTGTCGTTCTAGCTGCTTCGTGGCCTGGAGAGTCGACAACCAAATTATTTGACCCAGACCGAGTTGTGGATGTTGAACGAAAACGGAATATATTAATGGATAGATTAGATTCAATGATTTCTTTTTTAGAGAAAAAGGAGATTAAGGTCATTATTCTGGAGGATACTCCGGACCTAGGGGGAGAAACACCTAAGTGTCCAATAAAGAAGGTGGTGTTTGATTCTGAACTTGACTGTCAAGTGATACGACCGGTTAATGTTTTTATAAGCGATATATTCGAAAACTTGCAGAAGAAATATCCTCGTATCCAAGTGATTAAAACTCGAGAGTTATTTTGCAAAGAGTTGATCTGTGAGATGTCTCTCAATGGCGTGCCTCTTTATCGTGATGATGACCATCTCAACTTAGAAGGGGCGAACCAATTGGGTGAGTCTTATCTAGAATTAAATTCTAATCCTTTGTTGTTTTGAAATATAAGGTGAGTTTATGAGTGTATTTTTTGCGGTTAGTTTTTTGTTCATTTTTTATGTGTTTATAGGTTATCCCTTAGTCTTAAGGTTAAGGGAAAAAGAGAAAAGGTTACCATCACCAGTTGATCAGCAGTTCCCTTATGTGACTGTATTGCTGGTTGTATGCAATGAAGAGAAAAATATCGAGACAAAGTTACATAATCTACTGGATTTAGATTACCCAGAAGATAAATTGAGTGTCTTAGTGGTTGATGACGCGAGTGAGGACCAAACTTTAAGAAGAATTGCCTTAATTAACTCGCAACGAATTGGTGTTATAAGCGTTGATTCACGCTTAGGTAAGCCAAACGGGCTTAATTTGGGGATGGCCAAAATTGATTCCGAATTGGTGTTAATGGTTGATGCAAGACAAACAATTAGTGAATCTGCTGTTAGGCACTTAGTAAGCTGGTTTCAAGATGGAGAGTATGGGTTAGTGAGTGGAGAGTTAAGTTTCCATTCAGAAAATGAGAATGATTTTTCAAAGGGTGTAGATGCTTATTGGAGGTATGAGAAAATGATACGCAAGGCAGAAGCGAGCATCGGTAGTGTGCCAGGAGTGACGGGCGCAATATACATGATTAGACGCGCTGCATTTCAACCGATTCCTGTTGGTACGCTCATTGATGACGTACTGATCCCTATGCAGGCGATTAGAAAAGGGTATCGAGTTGGCTACGATGAGAGAGCTAAGGCTTGGGATGTGCCTTCTTCAGATGTGGCAAATGAGAAAAGAAGAAAAGTGCGTACGCTAGCGGGTAATTACCAGTTGATGGTATGGTTTCCGAGCTGGATTTTCCCCGGTGGCCACCCAATTTGGTGGCAGTTTTTGAGCCATAAGATTCTTCGTTTAGCTGTTCCTTTTATGCTTTTGGTTCATGTTATTTGCTCATGTTCGCTCGCTACAAACAGTGTGTTTTTTTCGATCTACTTCGGGGCGCTTATTATGGGATTGTTGTCATATCCGGTGAGTTTGTACTTTAAATCGATTTCTAAGATTAGGGTGTTGAGAATTATTAGTTCCTTCGTGGCGCTTAATTGGTTTAACTTTCTTGCTTTTGTGCAGTTTGTGAGAGGGCAGGAGGGGGAGTTATGGCGGAAATAAAATCTGCTATCTTGAGTTGCCATCTATTTATATTAGGAACGGTGTATGTCTAATATTGTTCATGCTTTATCGAGTTTAGAAATTGGGGGGGCAGAACGCTTTGTTTTGGATCTGAGCGAAGTGCAATCAGAGTCGGGTAGCCAGGTTACAGTATTTTCCTGTAGTGCAGAAAGAGGTCTCCTTGTTGACGAGTTTTCGAACTTGAAGTCTGATTACTTACTTTCTAGTTCTAATCGATTTATTGATTATAAATCTATATGTTCTTGTTTCGTTTCCCAGCAAGAAAATGTATTGCATATTCACAGTCCATGGGTGTTGAGATACCTATTTTTTCTCTTGCCTCTCTTATATTTAAAGGGAGTTAGAATAATATACACCCGTCATGGGTTAAATCCTTTGCCCGGATATGTCTGGGGCTTTGTTCATTTCTTTGCGCGGCTTTGGGTGGATTGGGTTACCTTTGTTTCTGATGCTGGTTCAGAGGTCTTTTCAAGGCGCTTTGGGTGGCCCAGAGGTATGTTTCGAACTATCGCTAATGGTGTGTTTATTCCTAAGTCTTATGAGAGAGTTGGCGGGAATGAAGGCCTGAGGGTGGGATCTGTTGGACGTATGGTCAAGTTGAAAGCTCAGGAAGATTTGATTATGGCAATGGAAAAAATCAGAAGTTCTAGGGGTGATCATCCTGAAGTTCATTTTTTTGGAGATGGTCCAGAGAGAGATAGCTTGGTACAAAGAGCGTCTAATTGTTTGGATTATGAAAAAGTGTTTTTCCATGGAATGGAGCTTCAAAGGTCTAAGGTTTATAGTTCTTTTGATTTACTAATTGTATGTTCGGAGCAGGAAGGATTGTCGCTCGCAATTATGGAGGCAATGGCTAGAGGGGTTCCCGTGATTGCTACTCGTGTAGGTGATAGTCCAAGGCTGGTTGTAGATGGTGTAACTGGTTACCTGTATGATTATCAAGATGTTGATTGTTTAATAGAACTGATCAATAAGTTTATAGATCAGCCTAGCTTGTTGCATGATTTTGGACTGCGAGCGAGACAGTATATGTCAGAGACTTTTTCTATGGAAATGACCAGGAAGGAATACCAATATTGTTATAAGCATAACAGCGAGTAGAAATTATTATTTTTAGTGGTTTTGTTTTAAGTTGATCTATATCTCAAAGTAAGCTTTAGTGAGGCCTCGTTTGAGGGACTGTACGGCTATATATAGATGGTAATAGCATTTGTCCGGTCATGTATGCGGAGTTGTTAGATAGGGTGCAGCGCTTGATATCGAATGGATCTATTGCTTGCTTGTTATAGCCTGTATTGTATGAAAAACCTATTTTATAACCTGCCTTCTTAACAAGTTCTTTTGTTTTGCTGGTGAAGTGGTCGTATCCGCCAACAGGGTAAGAAAAGCTTTGAACTGTGCGTCCCACTTTTTCTTCCAAAATTTCTTTAGACTCCTTAAGTTCCTGAAACTGAGTTTGTTCATCTAATGTTGCTAATACTCGATGTGAGTGGGTGTGTGAGCCGATCGCTACGTTATCTTCCGGCAAGCTTTTAATTTGTTCCCAGCTCATCCATTGAGCCGATTGCTCTTCTATAGAAGGTAGTGCTACTTCACAAGAGTTAGATAGTCCTTCGATCAGGTCTTTTGTATGCTCATATGGTGTTAATTTAAATCTAGCCAGTGCGGCTTGAATAGAGCTTGCTTTTTCATGCGCATTGGTAATAGGAAAGCTTTGATTGCCAATGTTAATGTTACTTTTCTTACTTTGAGAGATTAGATAGGAGGAAAGGTCCCACCAGCCAAGCTTTCTATTTTCTATAGGGAGAGTTGGAATAAAATAAATCGCAGGTAGTTTATATTGCTTTAATAAGGGGCGGGCTATTGTGTAGTTGTCGACGTAGCCGTCATC
>NZ_LWGA01000775.1:0-6622 GCF_001635235.1 Oleiphilus sp. HI0117
CTTTGTTTGGAATTAATTATGCGGATTTGATTAGTTACGACGACTCGGACTGGCAGGCTAGTATTGATTATCATCTGGCCACCGAAAATATGGTTGAATACGACCGCGGTATTCGTGAGGCGAGGGTTTCAATCACTGAATTCGGTTTGTCAACAATTAACGTAAAGGAAGGTGGATCTGAAATAAATATCAGTACGTGGGCCGAAGGCACTGGACCATTTGGAACCGGACCGGGTAGCCCAACGATATCGGCTGAAACTTACCTTTACCAGGTTTCAGATCCACAGCAGTATTTCTTAGCAAACACCAGAATGACGGTCACGTCAGTCACCTCGGTTTCAGTACCTTTAATCGATGTTCCAGAACCTGCTACGCTTTCGCTTCTTGGTTTGGGTTTAGTAGGCTTAAGCTTTGCTCGTAGACAAAAGAAGTCCTAATTCTATCTAAGCCTGAAGTACACTATTGTTGCCAGCACTTAAGGAAATCACCCAGAACTAAAGCTATCTCACTTGAGATGGCTTTTTTTCTGCTCATAAAGCTGATGAATTTTCTCAAAGTACTTTTCGATAGTTTTACGGGTTGCCTTGATATGAAATCAGTTAAAAATCAGAGCCTGTTTCTATCCTACCTATAAAAGTTTTATTGCTTTGTCACTCCTCTGTTTTGGAGTCGAGCTTTTCCAAGCATCACCTTATTCTCATCCGGAAGATAGTGTACTCTAAGCGCAAATTAATGATTGGAAATGGCTAGACCTAATGAACGCAAAACGAGCAGATACGATTGTCGTACTGGACTTTGAGACGAGTGGCTTATCTCCTGATATGGGAGAACGTGCGATAGAAATTGGTGCAGTGCTGATTGAAGGTGGGGAGATTACAGATAGCTTTCAATCCCTAATGAACCCCGGTATTCGCATCAGTGCTTTTATTGAAGATTATACCGGTATTAGCAATGCAATGTTGAGCAAGGCGGCTCCCTGTGAAGAGGTGATGAAGCGCTTTAATGATTTTATTGCCGGGCATAACCTAGTCGCTCATAACGCCTCTTTTGATAAACGCTTTCTTGATGCTGAACTATCACGAGTTTCTTGCTCCTATCCGGGAGACTTTGCCTGTTCTTTGCTCGCTTCTAGGCGTATTTTTCAGGATGCGCCGAATCATAAGTTAGGAACTTTGGTTCAGTATGCGAACCTTGATACTGTTAGCTCAATCTCATCGGGTAGTTTTCACCGTGCCTTGTATGATTCAGAGATGACTGCCAAGCTGTGGTTAGCTATGTTAGAGGATATTGGTGAGCGCTACGGTATTTATGATTTACCGTTCTCTTTTATTCAGCAGCTTAGCAAAGTGCCTAAGAAGTCGGTGCATAAGTTTATAGAGAAGCACAGGGCTTAGGAACGAATCGTTATATTAAAAAGCAGGAGTTAGCAATGAGTTATAAGTGTATTTCAGTTCCGCAAGCCAGGTCTTTAATGAGGGAGAAGGCGTGTTCTTTGGTGGATATTCGAGACCCCGCTTCATTTGCTTCAGGAAATATAGAAGGCTCGGTTCATATTTCGAATGACAATGTACAACAGTATTTATCTGACATGGATAAAGAAAAGCCACTAATTGTGGTTTGCTATCACGGCAACAGTAGTCAAGGCGCGGCTGAATTTTTCGCCAGTCAAGGCTGTAGAGAAGTGTATAGTCTTGATGGCGGTTTTGTTGAATGGCAGCAAGGCGATTAGATCTAAGCTACTGCTTTATCACCCTTCAATCACTTAACTGAGCCCGGGTAATCGAAGACTAAGGATACGTATTAATCTTTGATAAACTTTACATCTATATTCAGTAAACACCGCTCGTCTCAGACGTCGAGCTAATAGCTAAGCGTGCAATTTCTTAGGATTGCCAAAACAACACAGCAATGACTACCGACTTAGTCAAAATTATTTCGAAAAGTTAAGGCTTTGCTATCAGCATCTAATAAGGCTAATCTTATATAGTGAAGCTTATTAATTTAATCGTAGAAGAGTTCGGCTCTTATGCCGACCGATAACGCTGATTATAAAAATGATAATAATATTCAAGTTAATATTACTACTGGTTGCAAGTAGCTTTAGCGCACAGGCTTTGAGTGATTATGTGCTGGTAAATCGGCCTGAATCAGTTAATGACAAACGCTATGATTACGCACATGATTTGTTGCAAATGGTTCTCGATGAGACTCAAGACGACGATTCAAAAAGTGTTGTAAAACACGCAACGCTTATAATGAACCGTAATCGTCTACTGTTATCGTTGAAAGAGGGTAAAGAGCTTCATGTCGTTGCCGAAGCGCCCAAAACTGCTTGGGTCAGCGAATTGCACGTCGTAAGAATTCCCATACGAAAGGGAATACAGGGCTATCGCCTCTTTTTCATTAATAAGCAAGACCAGAGCAAACTGTCAGCACTTAAGTCTTTCGAAGAGTTTAAAGCTATACCCACTGGTTCAGGAAAAGGTTGGTCGACGACTAGAGTGTTGAGAGAGGCAGGGTTTAATGTTGTTGTGGGAAACAACTATGAAGGCCTGTTTAGTATGTTAGAGCTCGGTAGATTTAAAACCTTTGGTCGTGGTATTAATGAAATTGAGGCCGAGTACTTAGCTCAAAAAGAGGCGCACCCTAATCTAGCAATCGACACGGAACTAATGCTTCATATCCCCTTGCCAACCTATTTCTTTATTAGCCCGAAACGACCAGAGCTTGCGAAGCGCATTGAACGGGGTTTGTGGCGCCTAATCGAAAATGGCAAATTTGAAGCATACTTTTTAGCTCACCACCAAGCGCTAATAGATAAGTTTCGGCTGAAAGAGCGCAGAAGGTTTTCTATTCCCAACCCCAATTTGAGTAAAGCCGACCCGCTTGATAATGCTGAACTATGGCATAAATTTTAATGAAGAAAACAGCGTTGTAGGTATAGGGCTCATTACCAAGAAAAGGCATATTGTTGATGCTGTTCCTTTTCGTTATTCAGGCCAATATGAACACCTAATAGCCTTACTTTCTTACCATCGCCCCTTGATATTGCCTCATGTAACAGGCAGATAAACATCGCTTCATTGTAGTCACTAAATGTATATTCTTTTGTTGTTTGATGAAAGTCACTGAACTTTACTTTAACGCCTAGCTTCTGAATGCCTCTTCCCGGCAAATGCTTTGCAGCACGCTGTTTTAACTCGGGCAACAACCTTGATACTAAAATCGCTTCAAGTGAAGACGGGTCGTCAATGTCTTCAGGGAAGGTTAGCTCTACACCCACTGACTTCCTTGTTCGGTGAGTTATTACTGAGCGCTCGTCTTGTCCATGGCAACGTTGCCAAAGTAAATGGCCTAGTCTTCCGAAGTTATGTAGTAGTGTTTGTTGGTCAAAAGCCTTTACATCTTTTCCAAACCGCAGTTGCTTAGCACTGAGCTTCTCGAAGGTGACTTTGCCAACGCCAGGGATTTTATCTAAAGGCATATCGTCGATAAAACTGGCCACGTTTTCTGGAGGAATTACATAAATACCGTTTGGTTTATTGATATCGGAGGCAACTTTAGCGAGGTACTTGATGGGCGCCACCCCTGCTGATGCTGTCAGACCAAGCTCACGTTGAATCGTCTTGCAAATATCCTGAGCGATGAGCGTTGCTGAACCGTGATGTAACGAGCAGTTGGTGACATCAAGGTAAGCTTCATCGAGGCTAAGTGGTTCGATCAGATCAGTATAACGTTCGAATATTTCACCAATCTGTTTACTAACGGTTCTATATACATCCATTCTACCCGGAAGCAATACAAGATCTGGGCATAAACGCAGCGCAACTGAGGTCGGCATGGCAGATCTAAGCCCAAACTCTCGTGCTATGTAGTTACAGGTAGAGAGGACACCGCGAGAGTGGCGCTTTCCGCCAACGGCAACGGGTAAATTAGTTAACGCCGGTTGGTCACGGATTTCCACGGATACAAAGAAAGCATCCATATCTACATGAATTATCTTGCGCAAACCGTTGCCTCGAAATTAAATAATGCTGTTTGAATATACAGTTGTCTTGGGCGTGAGGCAAGTAGGGTTGGTTGCTAGCGTGTACAGATTATTTACGATACACGCCGTCTAGAAAAGTGTTTACTTCAGAAAAAACCTTCTTGGTGATATCTCCTCTGACAATACCATGCAGATGGAAGTCTATTTCCCTGTAATGTGCGTTGCCTGTGTGAATGCTTTTATAAATATCTCTACCGCTTTGGACGTCAACTTTTGGGTCTTTATCTGCATGAATGACTAAGGTTGGGATGGTGATGCTAGAGAGCCCTTTCTGAACTTGGTTCATTAATTTTTTGATTTCAACGATGCTGCTTACCGGGCAGCGTAGATAATTGATGTGAGGATTGTCAGCATGATTGGTGACGAACTCTTTACGCAACTTTTTAGTATCGAATACCGGGTTAGCTATTCGCCTTAGAGCCTTATTCCAGGTATTGACAGGCTTGGCGAAGTTAGCAGAGAACTTTTTAAACTTGAGCGGCGCGCTGATACTCACAAGTGCATCAAAGGCGTCGGGTTTATCAATGACTTGTTTAAGTGCCACCGCAGCGCCAGTAGAGAAACCAGCGATGACGATATGCTCACAGCAGTGCTTAAGTATTTCGTGGCCCCGGTTAACCGCCGCCGTCCATTCGCTCATTTTACGGCGAGATAAATCATCTGCCGATGTACCGTGCCCGTCCATTCGTGGCGCGTAGACGGTATAGCCTTGGCTATAAAGATAGTCAGCCCACTCTCGCACTTCTTCCGGGGCAGCCATTAGGCCATGAACAAGCAGCACTCCCTGCGTGGCTTGAGGCTGATGAAGCAGGTAAGGTTGGCCAATTTCTGGTGGCTTGGTTTCACCTTTAAGGAAGTGTTCCTGGTAATCGTTTATAAAACGACTCGTTTCTTCCTCTAGCAGGCATTGTGCTTTAGAGCTTAAGCTCATCTTAGGCTGACGCCGTAGCGGAAAATGCACTGTAAATCAGGCTGTAATGACAGGCGCCACCAATTAAGACCATTACGTGGAAGAGTTCATGGAAACTGAAAATTCCAGGCAACATTAAGGGTTTCTTACTTGCATAGAAAATAGCACCTAGCGTGAACGCGATACCGCCAGCAAAAAGCAGATTAACCTGCATATCGGTCATGAGATCCAAGATTTGTTGCATGGGGAAAACTAGCATCCAGCCCATTGTCAGAAAAATTAAGGCATAGAGTATTCTTGGTGCGCGCGGGAAGAATAATTGTGAGCACAGGCCAAATGCCACCAGTCCCCATTGAATTGCTATCATTGGTAAGCGCCAGTCATCATCCAGAAAGAAGTAGCAGACGGGAGTATAAGAACCAGCAATCATAAAGAATATCGCTAAGCGGTCCATTTTTCGCCAGAAAGATAGCTCGTTCTCTTGCTTTTTAAAGCAGTGGTATAAAGAGCTAGCAGAAAAAAGAAAGATTAGTGACAAACCGTAAACTAAGGCTGTGACGAGCATTGAAGCAGAGCCGGTTGCAACCTTTAATAAAAAAACTGTACCGACCACGGCTGCTATCGCGCCAAGCAGGTGAGAGTAGAAGTTGAATGCTTCAGAGCTTTTAACCATTTTCAATACCGCTTTTTGTGTAGGTCTGAGGATAATAAGTCTAAAAAAAGTATCACAAGTGTGAGCTGAATTTGTTGCTTAATCTTAATCACCATAATGTTAAAAAAATAGACTTTAAGGTGCTTTTACAAAAGTTTTACATAGCCCGCTTTTAACACTCACGGCGCGCGATGAAGCAGTGTTAAACTGGTCGAATGAATAGATTTAGATTTCTACCAAACAGCACCTTCACATTCATTTTCTCACTGGTGGCCCTGGTCACTTCGTTTGTGCTTTATATCTATTGGTATATAGAGATCAGTAGTGGCTTGGATGAAGTGATTTTGAGGTTTCATATCGATCCGCAACAAGTCACAGAGTCGCGTACCTTTTTGGTGATTGCAGTATTAACTTTATTGGTGAGTTTGATCGTTACGGGCTTGTCGATGAGTTTCGTTTATACCAAGAAAATGCAGCAGCTTTATCGTCTGCAGAATAACTTTATCAATAACTTTACCCATGAATTGAAAACACCCGTTACGTCCTTGCAGTTGTATTTAGAAACCTTCCAAAAGCATGATTTGGATAAGGAGACGCAGCAAAAGTATCTTAACTATATGCTGCGTGACGTTCACCGTTTATCAGACAATATCAGCAACATTCTGGATCTGGGAAAGATCGAAAGCCAGAGCTTCAGTGATGAATTTATAGAGTTAGACGTTGCTGAGTTTGTCTCTCAGTTTTATCAACAAAATGCCCACCTGTTTACTGGCTTACAGATCGCGACTCAATCATCTCAGCCGATAAAGCAAACGCTTAGCCGGGCGCTGTTTGAAATGTTATTGATTAATTTAGCGAGCAATGCCCTTAAATATAATGAGTCGGATCAGCCAAGCCTAGTCGTTAAAATAGAAAAGCTCGCACTGCGCGGAAATGATGAGCTCAGGCTTAGGTTTATCGATAACGGTATCGGCATTGAGCATACGCAGCGCAAGAAGGTATTTAAAAAGTT
>NZ_LWGA01000776.1:0-4544 GCF_001635235.1 Oleiphilus sp. HI0117
AACCATGAATCCAGCTCATCTCGACTTAAATAACTGACAAAGTACTTTCCTTGCGACTGATCTATATCAGAAACCAGCACCTCTGAAGCTTTAAGCGCTTTACCTACTTCTCTCCATGACCGAAGGTAACTAAGGTTTAGCTTTAGGTACTTTCCGCCTTGATCATCTTCTAGCAAAAAAACACGTGGTTCACCACTAATGTCATTTGCAAGTAGGGAGTGTCTATTTCGCTGGACATCTGAACTAACAAACTCGCCAACCGCATTTAGTATCTTTGTTTCAACCTTAGGTAAAGATGCAGCCTTACTCCATGAGGCTTCAGTAAGAACACCTCCCGCTGGCACTAGCTTCACCTGTAGCTCGGCAGTATTGCGCCTAACACCTTGAAGTAAGTTTGCCAGTAAAGCAACCTGCCCTGTCATCCCGGACTCACGCACAAGCTCATACAACGGTGAGCTTTCGGCAATAGCCTGAGTCATTACATAACCCTGCTGGATTAACTGCTGGCTAGTTTTTACGCCCTGCTCTTGCCAAAAAAAATCGAGCATTGGCCAAACTTTTCCTGGCGAAGAGTACAAGCGCAGCCAGGTCTGATCTTCAATTGACTCAACCAAATATGGATCTGCACTTAAAGCTGCCGTAGCATTTGGAGGTTTAGGTAGCTCATAACCCTCCTGATCAGAACTGGCCGCTTTACGATCAACGTTCGGAATAGGATAACGAGAACCAATTTTTAGATCTGAATACCCCTCCGGCACAGTAATCCTTTGGCTTGTCTCAGCAGCATTGTACTCCCCAGATCTGTCTTTGATCAGCCCACATGCCGTTAATGCGAAAGCAGAAAAAACCAGTAAGGCCCGACGGGCAATAATTTTAATAGTTATATCACTCATCAAATCAGTTTTTTCGCTGTTAACGCAGACTCTACTTGCGAATGATATTGTTTGCTTAGCTCAGTCAATGGCAAGCGAATACCTGAGCCAATCAGACCCATTCTATTTAACGCGAACTTAACAGGTATGGGGTTAGCTTCAACGAACATTGCTTCGTGAACTGACGCCAACTGATCATTCAAAGTTTGAGCTTGCTCAGCCTTACCATCAAGCGCTAGGCGACAAAGCTGACTCATCTCAGCAGGAAGTACATTAGCTGTAACTGAAATATTGCCTTTGGCACCCGCCAAGATCAACTTATAAGCAGTTTCATCATCACCCGAATAGACCGGCATTTTGCCATTTAAGGACTTGATGAGTTCACTGCCACGAGCAATATCACCTGTGGCGTCTTTAATGCCGACAATATTAGGTACATCAGCTAAACGAAGAACCGTCTCGTTCTGCATATCAACAACTGTTCGACCCGGTACGTTGTAAAGAATCTGATCAATTTCTACTGCTTCAGCAATCGCTTTATGATGAAGGTATAGGCCTTCTTGAGTAGGCTTGTTGTAATATGGCGCCACCAGCAAGCATGCATCAGCACCAAGCTTCTTAGCTTCACGCGTGAGTTCAATAGCCTCTGAAGTAGAGTTTGCGCCTGTGCCAGCGATAACAGGAATTCTTCCAGCAATACGTTTAATTATATGATCGATAACGCTGCAATGCTCTGCAGGGTCGAGCGTTGCAGACTCACCAGTGGTACCAACAGCAACAATAGCATTAGTTCCTTTTTCGACATGGAAGTCCAGCAGGGAATCCAAACGTTCCCAATCAAGACTTCCGTCTTCAAACATGGGCGTTACCAGGGCAACAATGCTGCCTTCAATCATATTGATCTCCAAGAAAATATCTGCGCACTTTTTACTCAAAAACAGATACTGAAACGGTACAAAGTAAAAACAATCGCGTATGTTAATGCCGAGATGGTTTTTTCACAAGTAAACATGCCTTACTATATGGCAAAGAAACAAAAATATCGTCCAACAACCCACTCAACTAAGGCGAAATTATGGGCAATACAGATCACAAACCAAACTTTTTGGTTATTTCTTCTATTGGCACCGACAAGCCAGGTATCGTTAATGAGCTAGCAAAAGCCTGCTCGACCAACCAATGCAATATCATAGACAGTAGAATGACAGTGCTCGGGGGCGAATTCGCCGTGATAATGATGGTTTCCGGCGCTTGGGATGCTATAGCAAAACTTGAAGCGAGCCTACCAGCACTGTCCGAGTCACTTGGTCTTACCACCACTGCGAAGCAAACACAGCAGCGGGACAGCCACCCTGCACTAGCGTATACGGTTAGCGTTGTTGCATTGGATAACCCGGGTATCGTTCACGAGATTGCACAGTACTTTTCCTCTCAGAATATAAACATTGATGATTTGCAAACCGGAACCTACAGTGCCCCGCACACCGGTACACAAATGTTTAATCTATCAATGACAATTCGACTGTCAGCTGATACTCACATTGCTAGCTTGAGAGATGAGTTTATGGACTTTTGCGACGAACGTAACCTCGACGCGATCATTGAACCTTTGCGCTAGCAAACTTATTTAACTTAACACTACACAGCAACTAAGGGCTACGCATAAAATGGTAACTTTAAACGAAAAGGTCGGTGCCTTCACTGCCGCAGCAACGTCAGAAACAGAGATAACGAATGACAGCTTAAAGGGCAAAAATACGGTTATTTATTTTTACCCAAAAGACAACACGCCAGGCTGCACAACTGAAGGCCAGGAGTTCAGGGACTCAATTAAAGAATTTGAAGCCTGCAACACTCAGATTCTAGGTGTTTCAAGAGACTCTATGCGCACTCACGAGAACTTTAAAAAGAAACATGAATTCCCTTTTGAGTTAATCAGTGATCCGGAAGAAGAATTTTGTAAGCTTTTTGACGTAATTAAACTTAAAAAGCTTTACGGCAAAGAATATATGGGAATTGAACGCAGCACCTTTATCATCAATGCAGAAGGCACTCTTGTTAAGGAATGGCGCAAAGTAAAAGTCAAAGGCCATGTTGCTGAAGTACTCAAGGCTTGCAAAAGTCTCTAGTCAAAAGAAGTGGCGCCATAACAAGCGCCACTATTACTAAATTTCGCTAGTTTAGATAGAAGTTTCTACTCCCCCTCTTCTTGGCCAGGCAGTGACAACAGCCTTTATCATCGTAGCCAGAGGGATGGCAAAAAACACGCCCCACACCCCCCAGATACCACCAAAAAATAATACCGATACAATTATTACCGCTGGGTGAAGATTAACAACCTCTGAAAATAGCAATGGAACTAGAACGTTTCCATCGATCACCTGAATCACCAGAAAAATTAGCATGACGTAGTAAAACTCTTCATGCAGGCCAAATTGGAATAAGGCAATGAGCGCTACGGGTATTGTCACCAATATGGCACCAATGTAAGGAATAACAACAGATAAGCCAACCAGAATAGCCAATAGAGCCCCATAATTAAGACCCATAAAAATAAAGCCAATATATGTTGTTCCACCTACAACCGCGATTTCAACAAACTTTCCTCGAACATAGTTTGCGAACTGGAGATTCATCTCCTCCCAAACCTGAGTCATTAAGCGCCTATTCTTGGGCAAGATACCGACAATAGAGTTAACGATTGAGTCTCTGTCTTTAACAAAGAAAAAAACCAACAAGGGCACGACAATCAAATAGATCATAGCCGTGATAAACACGGGAACACCCTCAATAGATTGTGACACTAACCACTGACCGAAATTAGCAACCTCTCCTGTAGCCTGCTGAACTAAGGCATCAAGCTCCGATATAGTAATAATATGAGAATAATCTTCTTGTAGGGTAAAAATATGAGATTTAAGATTGTTAAGAATATTGGGCGCATCTCCGACCAACGATGAGAGCTGTCGCCATACCAACGGCATTACCGAAAATATAAAACCGAACACTACCCCTAGGAATAATATATAAGAACTGTAAATCGCAGCCTTATTGTTCATTCCCTTGGACACGAGATAAGCAATAAAGCCTTGAAGCACATATGCGAGGATAACGCTGGCAATAACCGGCGCCATAATGTCGCCCCAAAGCGATATAAACACCAAACTTCCGCCGATTAAAATCAACAGCACAACAGCTTCTTCGTCTGAAAAATATCGGTCAACCCAAGACCGTAATACCTGGAGCATAAATTTGCCTAAAAGAGGTTTGAAACCGGACACTTACTAAAATCAATGCCCATAAATTAGAATACTAAGCGGGAATGAAACGCCTTAGCGCTTAATAATATAGTACACAAAGCGCGACGATTCTAAGTCTTCTTCAGAAGATTCGATTAACTCATGAGCTGTTAAAGCTATAAACGAAGCGAAATCCCTAACGGAGCCCTTATCAGTGGCGATCACTTTGACACATTCACCAGCCGACATCTTATTTAATTGCTGTTTAGCTTTGAGCAATGGCATCGGACAGGCCTCACCAGAAGCATCTACTAAATAATCGAATTGCATAACTACCTATCAATAAAAACAAAACCCAAGGAAAGAACATCTTATAGCAGCGACAGGAGGTTATACAAGCTAATCTCAGACAGCTGCCACCCTAGTTCATTCT
>NZ_LWGA01000777.1:0-3883 GCF_001635235.1 Oleiphilus sp. HI0117
GCTTTCTTTTCCGGCGGCAAAGACTAAAGGGAAGGGGGTCTTAGCGTTTTTGGGGTGAAGTAGAATGCCCAAAATATAGAGAATTTCCTCTGCCGTACCAACACCGCCAGGAAATACGATAACCCCGTGACCACAGCGCACAAAGGCTTCCAGGCGTTTTTCGATGTCTGGGAGTATAACTAGTTCATTGACGATAGGGTTTGGAGACTCGGCTGCGATAATTCCTGGCTCTGTAATGCCTATATAGCGCCGCTCTTCAAAATGCTGTTTGGCGTGGCCTATTGTGGCACCTTTCATGGGCCCCTTCATTGCGCCGGGGCCACAGCCGGTAATAATGTTTGCTTCGCGAAGGCCTAGTTGGTAGCCCACCTCTTTGGTAAATTCATATTCGCATCGATTGATAGAGTGGCCACCCCAGCAGACTATAAGCGGTGCTTGGGCGCCTTTGCGCAGCAAGTTGGCATTTCTAAGAATATGAAAGACTGCATCAGTGATGCCCTTGGAGTGTTCAAAGTCAAAATGCTGAGGGTCAAGCAGTTGGTTTTGAACGTAGAGCACATCTCTTAATACTGAAAAAAGTTGTTCCCGAATACCGCGAATCATCTTGCCATCAACAAAGGCTGAGCCAGGCGCATTTTCAATCAGCAGCTTGATACCACGAGACTGGCGTATAAATTTGATACGGAAATCTTTATAGCGCTCGATGATTTCATTGGTATCATCGACGGTGCTGCCGGTATTTAAGACCGCTAAAGCACAGCGCTTAAACAATTCATAGACCTTGGTTCGCGACAGCTCGACTAATTGTTTTACTTCATAGGCAGAAAGGATTTCAAGGGAGCCTTCAGGGGAGACTGTGGTATAGGGCATTGTCTCACAAGGTAAAATTTTGATACTGGGGTTGTCGCTTATCGTGTGAGAGTTTTCTCTTGGCGTATTTTTATCAGTATCCCTCATAGATTACCTTTATATTTATCGAGTTTATATATTCATACTATGTATATAACTAAGCATAGTTTAGTGAGTAAAATATAGTAGGTGAATGTGACTCATTTACGACTAGTGGCTAGCTCTCTTGTAATGGTGGCGCTAACAATAACATTTGTGATTTAAGGTTGGGGGAAGGAGTGATATATAATTTAAGAGGTAAAAGCTAAGGATTGACTGTGCCGGAAAATAAAAAAGCTAGGTCCAAAGACCTAGCTTTCATTCAGGCCGAAACTAAAACTTAAGCTTTAGTGTTACGACGGCTGAAGCCAAGACCTAATAAGCCAAGACCCAGGATTGCAAGAGAGCTAGGCTCAACAACGTCAACTGTATCAACAGTATTTACAGTAATACCTCTGATGTAGTAGTCATCATTTGTGCCAGTTACACCAAACTCGTATAAGCTACTATTGTAATTATATGAAGAGAAGTTGTACAAATTTGAGCTTGGGATATCAGCGCCAGCTATGAGCGTACCATTCACAGACCAACTAAAGTCATCGTTGCCGCCAACGTGACCGAACAAAACAGAAACAAGGTCTACACTCTCATCGAACAAGAATGATATTGTTTCGTCAGGACCAAAGCCGTCGACTTGATTGCTCGTATCAAAAAAAGAGCTTTTCACGCCTAAGCCATGTCTGGTGTCGACAGAAACGCCTGGCTGACCAGTCACTGTCAAGCCAAGGCCATATTGTGAGAAGTTCAGAGGGTCGCCATAGACAGTTGGGCCGCCTGTAAAGTCGTAGTTAATGATTGCTGCAGAAGCAGTGCTAGTTGCCAGCACCAAAGCTGTAGTACCAAGTAGTTTTTTAATCATGATTCCATCCATTTGGTTAAATTTTCATGTGGAATGAATCTATAAGCAATATCCAGACCTATATATATACTTGACTTATTGGTCAGTAGGTTAATTAAAGTTCATAAAAGTGTCATGTATTTTTAGTGTAAAGTTTTTCGACGTTTTTGTATCAAAATGTTAACGGCTTCCGTAGTTTTACGCCTTAGTGCTACTGAGCTGAAGAGAAAAGCCTAGATTGATTCTAGTTCTTTGTGATTAGTCACTCACACCTTCATCGGCAAAGCCGCTTTCATCATAAGAATAGAGCTTGATTTGTGCATCATTCAAATGTGCTAAACAGGTACCGAGCTCTCTCTTTGTGCGCTGTTTTAGCTGGATAAGCTGGGTTAGTAAGCTCTGGAAGGAGTCGAAATATTCTTCTGTGACGGTCATGACGCCGGCAGATAGGGACACAAAGTCGAATAAGCGCACATGACCATTTCGGTCGGTGCTTTCGATACCACCTTGTTTGATGTCGTTATCCGAATAGAATTTAAGTACTTTGTGGTTGAACTCAGTGAAAACGGAGCGGAGTAATTCTTGCCACTCATCCTGAGGCATAATCAGTACAAAATCATCCCCACCGATATGCCCGGCAAAGCTAGCGCCTTGTTTAAGTTGCTTTCTTAGAATCTCGGCAAACATGATCAGTACTTCATCACCCCGGTTGTGGCTGTAATGATTGTTAAAGGGTTTAAAATTGGCCAAGTCGAGAAGTGCGACTGAGAAAGGTGTATCTTTGTCCAGAAGCTCCATGACGCAATTTCCGAGAGGGGTGTTTCCTGGGAGCATTGTCAGAATATTTTCCTGGTGATCTGGTTTGACACGCAACTGTGTGACCTTGCGTAATAAGTCGATAACCGTTCCGATTCCAAGAAAATGCTGCTCGTTGGAGATAATAAAGTCATGCTCTGCATCTAATTGTGCGCGAGATGTGACAAGGCGGCTGACTTGCTCTATGCGCTGATGAGCGTCAACATGCAGGAAGTCTAAGCTCATTTCGCTTGAGATACACTTGGCTTGAACGACTTCTCGTCTCTGTCTTTTGGAATATTTGTTCATGAAGGGAGTGCGAAAGATAATGCCTTGTACTTTCTCATTCTCTACTACGGCAATGGAGCTCATGTGAACATTAGCTTCAAGTAGCTCAAAGACGGTTTGGATTGTGGTACCTACTTCGACATGAGCAGTTGAAACAACCAAGTCGCAGGCCAAACTTTTTTGATTGGTTTCTGCGAACAGTTTTTTGTCGAGTAAGTCATCGAGCTTGGGGGCGACCGGTGCTAACTCAGGCCTTTGAATCAAGTAGCCTTGAACATTATGAACTCCGAGCTCATATAGCTTCTTAAGTTCTTTTTCTGTTTCGACCCCTTCAGCAATTAACACAGAACCAATCGAGCGGGCGACAGCTACCACTTCTTTGACCGTTTTTTGTTTGCTGGCACTACCATTTACGTTTTGAATGAAGCTGCGATCCAGTTTGATGTAATCTGGTTTTATTTCAGACCAGAGTTTATGTAACGACGCGCTTTCACCAACATTGTCTATTCCACTCAAATGGTCAACTGCGACCTCAAAGCCTTGCTCATGAAAAAAATGAACAGCTTCGATAAGCTCATTAATGTTATTGCTGGCATTCTTTTCATCAATTTCCAACACCATACGTGTTGATGGAACTCTATTGTCAGCAATGAGTTTTCCAACCTGATCCTTTAAACGACTACTGGCGATGAGCATTTCGTTGGATAGGTTGATGAATAACTTGTTCTCCAGTTGAAGCTGGTCAAAGCTCTCGGCCGCTGTGTGTAGGCACATCAAGTCAAAAGGTTTTAAAATACCCGCTTCGGCAGCCGTATCAAACATTGCTGGCGTTTCTAAACCATTATCAGTCTCTGGCCCTCGTGAAAAGGCCTCCCAGCCGATGAGTTCACGCCGCTCGACATTAATGATCGGTTGGAACCAGCTGGTGATGTTATGGTGCTTCAGGATGTCTTTTACAACGAATTTTTTTTGCATGAGCTCAGGGGATATCATAGTTGTTCTTTATTAACTATT
>NZ_LWGA01000778.1:0-1284 GCF_001635235.1 Oleiphilus sp. HI0117
TGGGCCGGATTGCTTTCCGGCCAACGTAATATTGAGTGCAGGCTGAAGTAGGTTCAGTCTGTCGTATTAGTAAAAATTACTGTCTTTAAACCTTTGCAGCTGCTTTCAAGGCATCGATCTTGTCAGTTTTTTCCCAGGTGAAAGCGGTGAAGGTCTTAGTTTTCTCTTCGCCGTTTTCCTTGTAACTATAGGTATGCTCAAAAGGTTCGCGTCCGAAATGTCCATAGGCAGCAGTAATTTGGTACATCGGATAAAGCAATTCTAGTTGATTCTGGATTGCATAAGGTCGAAGATCGAAAACTTCACGGATTATTTTCGCGAGCTCGATATCTGAAACTTTACCAGTTCCAAAAGTATTAACAGAAATAGAAGTTGGTTCAGCAACGCCGATAGCATAAGAAACCTGGATTTCACAACGATCAGCTAAACCCGCAGCAACGACGTTCTTGGCAACATAGCGGCCCATGTAAGCAGCAGAGCGGTCAACTTTTGAAGGGTCTTTTCCAGAGAATGCGCCGCCACCATGTCGTGCCATACCGCCGTAGGTATCAACGATAATCTTACGGCCTGTTAAGCCAGCATCACCGACTGGCCCACCAATTACAAAGTTGCCGGTTGGGTTGATGTGATACAAAGTATTGTCACTTAGCCACTCAGCAGGTAGAACAGGTTTGATAATGTTTTCTAATACTGCTTCACGCAAGTCTTCTAAAGAGATGCTAGGGTCGTGTTGCGTGGACAAAACCACAGCATCCACTTTTGGTGTTTCACCTTCGTAGTTGATGGTCACCTGAGACTTAGCATCTGGACGCAACCAGGGTAGTGTACCGTTCTGGCGAAGCTCAGATTGACGTTGTACCAATAGGTGTGCGTAATAAACGGGAGCGGGCATTAAGCTTGGTGTTTCATTTGTTGCGTAGCCGAACATTAGGCCTTGATCACCAGCACCCTGGTCTTCAGGTTTAGAGCGGTCAACTCCCATGTTGATATCGACTGACTGTTTACCTATGCCATTAAGTACCGCACACGTAGCGCCATCAAAGCCAACATCAGAGCTGTTATAGCCGATGCCAGTAATCACGTCTCGAACAATGTCTTCTAGGTCTACATAGCAGGAAGTAGTCACTTCTCCGGCAACAACGGCCATGCCGGTTTTAACTAGCGTTTCGACGGCAACACGGGCAAGTGGGTCGCGGGCAATGATAGCATCGAGTACTGCATCAGAGATCTGATCTGCAACCTTATCCGGGTGGCCTTCTGATACAGATTCAGAAGTAAATATAC
>NZ_LWGA01000779.1:0-1759 GCF_001635235.1 Oleiphilus sp. HI0117
TAGATATCGAAAGATCGGTCTCCTCGTGCAGTTTGCTCTATAACCATTGGCACGAGACCACTATTAGTAATAATGCCTGAGCCTTGTCCCATATTGTCTTGGAAATTCATACGTATCTTTCTTCCTCTGCTTGGCCTGCTACAAGTATTGATGTGTCGACCTAGGTATCTTTTTTTGATATCTACGACAAGTCATATTGAATATGCAGTCTTTATTTTTCGTCGCTTTAAATTAAAAACAGCCAGTATTTAACTGGCTGTTTAAAGTGTAGCTGAAAAAAATTAGAGATTCAGATTTTCATCCGAATATTTCTTTTTTTTAAGCTTCTTATTGCTGAGCTGCTGCTGGCTTAACCGCATCTTCGTAGGACATCTTAACTTTTTTGCCCTTCGCTTTTGACTTAACTAACTCAACTACTGCGTCTTCTACAATAACTGCTTCAACCTGCGCGCGGTTTTCCTTTTGGTTATAGAACTCTACAACCTCAGCTGGCGTTTCATAAGTACCGGCAATTTCCTGGATCTTGGCATCAACTGCTTCAGCATCTGGCGTAATTTCGTTTTCCTTAACCACTGCCGCAAACAACAAACCAGTTTTAACACGCTGAGTCGCTTGATCTTTAAATAGCTCAGAAGGCAACTGAGAAACGTCTAACTGCTGACCACCACCAAACTGCTGCAAGGCCTCTTGCTTCATTCGGTTAATTTCTTCTTCAACCATAGACGCTGGAACGTCGATATCGTTTGCTTCAGACATGCCTTCAACAACTTGCTGCTTCAGCTTATTGCTTACTGCATTTTCAAGCTCACGTTCCATATTCTTAATTACTTCTGCTCTGAAGTCTTCTTCAGTTTTGCAGTCTACGCCGTATTTACCGAAGAACTCTTCATCCATTTCAGGAAGCACAGTATCTTCAACAACTTTAACGTCTACCTCAAACTTAACATCTTTACCTGCCAACTCTTCGTTCGCATAGTCTTCAGGGAAAGTCAGCTCTAAAGTCACTGACTCACCAGCTTTTGAACCGATCAGACCGTCTTCAAAGCCAGCAATCATTTGACCGGCACCCAAAGTGATCTTCTGGTCTTTACCTGTGCCGCCCTGGAACGCTTCACCATCCATATAACCAACGTAATCAAGCGTCAACAAGTCTTTCTTCTTAGACTTACGCTTTACTGACTTAAGTGTGCCATGCTGACGACGAAGCGTATCAATCATGTTCTTGATATCTTTTTCTTTAATTTCAGCAACTGGCGTTTCTAACTTAAGCCCAGACAAGTCAGCCAATTCGATTTCTGGATACACTTCAAAAATCGCAATAAACTCTAGATCCTTACCTTCTTCAACTGTCTTAGGCTCAAAACGAGGATAACCAACCGGGTTAACTTTCTCTTGAGTCAACGCTTGAACGTAAGAGTTACGCATTACTTCGCCAATCACTTCTTGACGTACGCCTTGTCCATAACGCTTTTTAACAACCTTAACTGGCACCTTTCCTGGTCTAAAACCGTTGATACGTGCTGTTTTAGCCGTCTTCTGAAGGCGCTCCTCGACTTCTCGCTCGATCTGATCAGCAGGTACACCAATCGTCATTCGGCGCTCTATGGAAGACGTGGATTCAACAGAAACTTGCATGGACATTCCTCAATTATATATAACGTGTTTGCTCGAAGACCTAACACCACTACCAATCTGCGTACGCGCGCTTAAAGCACCTATATACATGATTGAAAGACAGTCTAGTGATCGAATCGATCTA
>NZ_LWGA01000780.1:0-2786 GCF_001635235.1 Oleiphilus sp. HI0117
AATACCGGTTTAATCGTCTGCCAGCTCTTACAACTAGGACAATTCCAGTGCAGCTGCCCACCGTTAAATCCACACTGAGAACAGCGGTATTTCTCTTTCTTATCACTCTCACGGGATATAATTCTAATCAATTGGCGAGCCAACTTCGGGTGAATGTCATCAGACATGCCCTCCATACTAAATAAATAGTTTAATGCTCGAAGACTTGGCAAACTGGAAAGCTGGTCAAGCAGGAATTCAAATGCTTCATCCTTACGCCCCTGAGCTTCCATTGAAGCAACGACTGCCAACATCACTGGCATCTGCCCTGTATCTTCGTAAAGGTTTTTAAGATACGCCTGATGCTGATCAAAAGATTCTGTCTTGACGGTGCACTCTAACAAAAGAGGCAAAGCTAAAATGATGTCTTCAGGAGCTATTTCTGCAACTTGCTTTAAGAAACGAATAGCTTCTCCATACCTCTCATCCTGTTGAGCAAGCGCAGCCTGTCCAAGCAAAGCCCTGACACACAATTTATTAACTCCCAAAGCCTGCTTAAATAAATTGATTGCTTCCCTTTGCTGGTTACTTTTTAGCTTTTCCTCAGCAAGCTCACAATAGTACTGAGACAGTCGAATCTTTATTTCGGGATGACGCCTTAAATCAATCTCTTTAGCAATGACCAATGCGCCTGACCAGTCTTTTTCACGCTCACAGATATCAAGTAATAAAACCTGACTACGATAGGAGTATCTTTTAGATTGTGTTAATTGTAACAATAAAGACTCTGCTCTATCGAAAAGGCCTGCAGCTTTATAGTCTTTTGCTAGCTCAAATATCACAGCATCACTGGCTTCATTTGAGATTTCTGGGTGAGCCATTAGATTCTGGTGAATTAGTATAGCTTTCTCTACCTCACCTTGTTTTCTAAAGTGCGTACCGATAGAGATGTGTGTTTGAAGAGTTTCTTCGGATACTTCCAGGGAGTTAATCAATCGATCTATAGCATCATCGGAATAACTATCAAAAAGCAGCTGGAGTCGGTGCTTTTCACCGACCTTTGTTTGGCTAGGTTCGCTAGTAGGAGACCTTTTCTGCTTAGCGCTATATCCGAACAACCAGCCTAAAGAAAGCGCTAAAAACAGAAAAACCCAGAGCTGCGCAGTTTCCATTTACTAGCCTTTTGAGGTCGCTCTTCTAAGTCTCGACAGTTTAGTTTCTGTTGTCTGGAGACGCTTATCTTTAATTTTTTTCGAACCAAAAAGGAAAATCTGAGTCGGTACAGAAAATAAGAAACCAAGAATGAGGCCAACAACCAAGCTGCCTAACACCCAAAACCCCACACTAAGAGAGGTGAACTCGACAAATAATAGATCCACAGCTACAAGCGCATCATTTCGTAAAACAAAAACAACACAAGCGAGTAGAATAACTACAAAAAGAAGAAATGAAAGAGCGAATAAAATACGTGCCATTAATAAAACCTGACTCAAATATTGAAACGTGCCTAGATCTTTACCATGTTAACACGCTGACTATATTAGAGGCGAATTTGATTAATAGCCTTCTTTTAGACTCTCATTTACACGATCTCTAAGCTCTTTACCTGGCTTAAAGTGAGGCACATGCTTTGCCTGAAGACTAACAGACTCACCTGTTTTCGGATTTCTACCCATCCTTGGTGCTCGATAGTGTAGAGAAAAACTACCAAACCCACGAATCTCAATACGCTGCCCTGACGACAAGGTATCAGACATAAGATCAATAAGTGTTTTTATCGCCAGCTCAACATCTTTGACTGACAACTGCGTTTGCTTCGCAGCAATAATTTCAACTAATTCGGACTTTGTCATTAACTGTTCGATCCCTAAAAGACTCAACAATAACGTTGCTTTTTTTCAGTGTAGACAAAGAAACCAAAAAAACAAAAAAAACGGGCCTATAGCCCGTTTTTTTTGATTATATTACAACCAGTTAGTTGTATTGATGAAAGCGCATTACTTGTTTTGCATTTGCTCTTTAATCAAATCACCGATTGTAGTTGGTCCAGCAGACTCAACTTGCTTCTCACGAACTTCTTTCATCGCCTGCTTTTCGTCATCGATATCTTTAGACTTAACAGACAAATTAATTACGCGATTCTTACGATCAATATTGATGATCTTAGCTTCTACTTCATCGCCTTCTTTAAGCTGAGTAGTTAGATCTTCAACACGATCCTGACTCATTTCAGAAGCTTTCAAAGTCGCTTCAACATCTTCGCCAAGTTCTACAATAGCTGCTTTCGCATCTACTGACTTAACAGTACCTGTAACGATAGTACCTTTATCGTTAACCTGCACGTATTCAGCAAATGGGTCGCGCTCAAGCTGCTTGATACCTAAAGAGATACGCTCACGCTCTGGATCAACAGAAAGAATCACAGTTTCAATCTCGTCGCCTTTCTTGTACTTACGAACAGCTTCTTCGCCAGTTTCGTGCCAAGAAATATCAGACAAGTGAACTAGACCGTCAATGCCGCCATCCAAACCAATGAAGATGCCGAAGTCAGTGATAGATTTGATCTTACCGCTAACTTTATCTTCTTTGTTGAACTTGCTTGAGAACTCTTCCCAAGGATTAGCGTGACACTGCTTAATACCTAGAGAAATACGACGACGCTCTTCATCGATATCAAGAACCATTACTTCAACTTCATCACCTAACTGAACAACCTTAGATGGGTGAATGTTCTTGTTAGTCCAATCCATTTCAGAAACGTGAACAAGACCTTCAACGCCTTCTTCAATTTCTGCGAAACAACCGTA
>NZ_LWGA01000781.1:0-3576 GCF_001635235.1 Oleiphilus sp. HI0117
ACTGAGATATCGATGACTTTTTCACCCTGAGCGCGCTCAAGCAACAAGCCAGAATCAAATTGCTTTACACACCAATCATCAATAAAGCTTTGCGTTTCACTTGCTTTACACGCAACCTGCGCAAGAGCCTCGGTAGAATTTGGCCAACGCTGTTCAAGTAGAGGGAGAATTTCATTCCTCAGAAAGTTTCTATCAAAGACTGAATCACTATTGCTTTCATCCTCGACCCACTTCAGACCCAAACCTTCCGCTTCTAACTCTAAAGCCCTTCTCGAGACCTCAAGCAAAGGGCGATAAATAACAGTTCCACAAGACATAAGCCTGCTAGGCGGAATAGCCGATAAGCCCTTAACACCACTACCGCGCAATGCCCTAATCAACACCGTTTCAGCCTGATCGTTTTGATGATGACCCTGGAGCAACACATCACCATCATTTAGCAGCCTCTCGAAAACTTCGTAACGAGCCTTCCTGGCTGCGGCCTCTAGCCCTTCACCACTCGCAGTAACTGATACACGCTCTACATAGCAAGGAATAGATAGCTCCTGGCACACCTGCTGACAATGACGAGCCCAGTCGTCTGCGTTTTTACTAAGCCCATGATGAACATGTATTGCTGATAAAGCTAAGGAGGGGTTTAATAAACGAAAAGTATGCAAGAGCACGATAGAGTCCAAGCCACCACTCAAGGCAACAACATAGCGTTTGGACTCGGGCACTCTTTTTAATGCCTGCAAGATCACCGGGGAAACCTTCATCTCACTCACAGAGCACCCTATTTGACTATTTACTCTTTAACGTAGGCCGTTAAACGTTGATAGCGCTGATCCATTAATTCTTCAGTATCTAAAGCCGAAAGTTCATCAAGCCCTGCAATAAGCTGAGCCTTCAATTGAGTAGCCATCTCGGGCATATTTCTATGTGCACCGCCTAAAGGCTCCTCTATGACGCCATCAACCAGACCTAATTCTTTCAGACGTTGAGCGTTAACCCCCATCGCTTCAGCCGCATCAGCTGCATACTCAGCACTTTTCCACAGAATGGAGGCACAACCCTCAGGGGAAATAACAGAATAAGTTGAGTACTGAAGCATATTTAGACGATCACAGACACCAATAGCCAGCGCGCCACCAGAACCACCTTCACCAATAACAGTGGATATAATTGGCGTTTTAAGCCGAGACATGACAGCTAGATTATGAGCTATCGCCTGGCTTTGGCCGCGCTCTTCAGCACCAATTCCCGGGTAGGCACCTGGCGTGTCTATAAAGGTGATAATAGGCAAGGAAAAACGTTCAGCTAGCTCCATAAGGCGACAAGCCTTGCGGTAACCCTCTGGCCGGGGCATACCAAAGTTACGCTTGACCTTTTCTTTAACTTCGCGCCCTTTCTGATGACCAATAATCATTACTGGACGCCCTTCAAGCCGAGCAATACCACCTACAATCGACTGATCATCAGCATAAGTTCTATCACCATGCAACTCATCAAAGTCTGTGAAAATCTGCTCAATGTAATCAAGCGTATAAGGACGCTTTGGATGTCTAGCCAAGCGCGCGACATCCCAAGCATTAAGATTCGCAAAAATATCTTTTGTACGAATCTCGCATTCATGCTCAAGACGCTCAATCACTTCTTGAATATTGAGCTCCTGATCACTGCCGACCAAGCGAAGTTCTTCTATTTTTTCTTCCAGCTCTGCAATGGGCTGTTCAAAATCAAGGTAGTATAAATTCATAATAAACCGCTTTAGTCTGGCTAACTGACTCTTCCATTAGATTTGAGGGGGCTATTGTTACTTTTTTTTCGCCGCCTTACCAGACAGCATAAGTGAAAATCCCGCCACAACATAAAAAAAATATGAGGCTAATAAACGAGCTGCGCCTTCCCTTCACCCAGCAAATACTCTAACTCTTGAAACAATTCGTCAGCAGGCTCAACCCGCCAGCTATCACCAAATTCGATAACCGCACTCACATCAGGTCGCTGGTAGCTTAAGGCAACCTTACAACCTGCTGGCTGAAGCGACTCTTCTTCTCGCACCATTGCCCCCTCACCAAGCATTGCTGGTGCAGCAGGTACTGGCTGAGTACAACGATAAGGTTCCAACTTACTCTTAACGCTTTCTAGCATTCCGTCAGCACACTGCGCCTGACTAATACTGATAGAGATATTCTTGGCAAAGTTAATTCTCGCTGAAGCAATACTTTGTACCTGGCTAACTCGCATCTTCAGCATTCCGGAATAGTCATCAAGACTCACTACACCAGAAACAGCAACCACCTCATCCTTTTGAATAGCCTCGCGACACTCGTCAAATGTATCCGCAAATAGTGTCGCCTCAATTCGTGCACTACGATCATCCAAAGTAACGAAGCACATGGTCTGGCCACGTTTATTCTTCATTACCCGAATTTCAACAATCAAACCCACTACCGTCGTCCGATTACGACTGGACTTAAGGTTTAATATAGAGTTCGGAGCAAAACGCCTAACCTCTTTTTCATACTCATCAAAAGGGTGACCTGTCAGGTATAAGCCCAAGGTGTCTTTTTCCTGCCCTAGCCGCTCTTTTTCACTCCACTCACGAACACCTTCTGAACTTGCGTAGACATCCTCATCTTCGTCAGGAACAACCTCGCCAAACATATCCATCATACCCGCATTTTGGTTTCTGGCATTCTGGTCAGCGCGTTGTACTGCTTCGGTAATACTTTCCATCATCCTCGCGCGGCTCGGGCCAATCGAATCCATGGCACCGGCTCGGATCAATGCTTCCAGAGCTCGCTTATTCACCTTCTTCAAATCTACCCGGTCACAAAAATCAAACAGACTTTTAAATGGTCCGCCCTCTTCCCTGGCTTCCAAGACACTCTCAACGGGCCCTTCCCCTAAGCCTTTAATGGCACCCAAACCGTAGACAACCTGAAGATCGTCATCAACGGTAAAGGTATATTGACTGACATTGACATTCGGCAGCACCAAAGAGATTTTCATCTGACGACACTCTTCGACTAAGGTCACCACCTTGTCGGTATTTTGCATATCGGCAGTCAGTACCGCAGCCATAAACTCTGAAGGAAAATGAGTCTTTAGCCACAATGTTTGATAGGAAACGACCGCATAGGCCGCTGAGTGAGACTTGTTAAAACCATAGCCCGCAAACTTTTCTACCAAGTCGAATATTTTCATGGCGAGGTCTGGGTCAACACCAATTGACGCAGCACCTTCACGGAAGGTATCGCGCTGCTTAGCCATTTCTTCCGGTTTTTTCTTACCCATTGCACGACGCAGCATATCCGCGCCACCTAGCGTATATCCTGCCAAGGTCTGTGCAATCTGCATAACCTGTTCCTGATAGACAATAACACCGTAAGTCGGTTCTAGAATGCCTTTCAGACTCTCATGCTGAAAGTCAGGATGAGGATAGGCTACTTCTGCCCGCCCATGCTTACGGTTGATAAAGTCATCAACCATGCCTGACTCCAAAGGCCCCGGTCTAAATAGTGCAACCAGTGCGATCATATCTTCAAGGTTGTCTGGCTGAAGTCGACGAATCAAGTCTTTCATACCACG
>NZ_LWGA01000782.1:0-3474 GCF_001635235.1 Oleiphilus sp. HI0117
TCTGGCCTGTTCTATTTATGTAATGCGGAACATTTTTAGAGGCCGACAACATTGCTACTACTTAAAAAATAAAACGATAACCTAGTTACTTAAAGTATCTGAAACCAATAAGGTTATTCCAGAATTTGGCTATGGTTTGTTTTAATGATGAAATCGAGAAGCAGGGTTTATAGCAATCTGCTTAGTCAGAAGCAGCTCTATAAGAAGCACGGCTTACGTTTCATCCCCTTTATTATATTTGTTAGTGATTCTTTCTAAGTCGTGTAACACTTTTATGCTTGTTTAAGCATAGTAGGAAACTTTTATTTTGTACTAATTATTTAGTCTCCATGGCTGCACATTATTTACTGTTCTTAGTGAGAGATGCAAGCCTAATCTTTGAACAGTGAATAAAATGCGACTTATGCCATTAAATAACTGGATTCGGTGTGATAACGGCCTTTTTTACACTGACCCCAATTATTTGATAGGATCCTGAGCGACACAATAAATATAATAATGAGGGATTATGACGGCATTAAACACTTCTATGGTAATGCAACTTTCTCTAGTTGCTGCCGCTCAGAAAACGATTGTTAAAAAATGGCTCGGGCTGGCTGTCGCTTCTTTGCTAGGCGCAGGGGTATTTTCTTTGCTGCTTGTTTTGTCTCGAACGCCAGGCGTACAAGACTTTATTCCCTGGGTGGACTTTTTCCATGTTGCACTGGTTGTGCACGTTGACCTTTCTGTATTGATTTGGTTTCTATCAATGGCGGGAGTTTTCTGGACTAGCAGCAACCCGGCTAGTGGTGGCTTGTTGGACCAGTGGGCGTGGAACTTTGCTGCGCTTGGTGCCTTGATTATGGTCGCTTGTCCATTTTTTGGAGTAGGGGAGCCTTTGATGAATAACTATGTTCCTGTGCTTCAACACCCAGCATTCTACCTGGCTTTATGTGTTTTTGGTTTTGGCATTCTGCTGTTATTAGTAGCTCGCTTATTGACTATACCTCAAGGCTTTAATAGTGGTGAGTCGGTACTGAGCTGGGCATCGTATTTAGCCGCTATTCCTGCTCTATTAAGTATTATTGCGTTAGTGGCTAGTTATCTGGGCATATCAGTTGAATATAGTGGTGAATATTATTTCGAATTACTGTTCTGGGGTGGTGGGCACACTTTACAGTTCACGCATACCTTGCTTTTACTTGTTGCCTGGTTATGGCTTGCAAGTGCATGTGGTGCTCGTTTTAGCTATAAGCCTGGGCTACTTTTGGCTTTGTCAGCATTGGTTATATTGCCTGTACTTATGGTGCCTTGGCTGTATGCTTCAAGCGAAATTGATTCGCTAGGGCATCGTTTAGGTTTTACTAAATTAATGCAATACGGTGGCTTGGCAAGTATGCCGCTTGGCATTATCGCAGTTTATCAACTGTTTCTGTTGATTAAACGAGGCAGGATTGAGGCATCTTCAAAGCCATTAAAGTCAGCAATGATAGCTTCGTTTATTTTGTTTTCGGCAGGCGGCATCATTGGCTTTTTGATCGAAGGTGTGAATGTAGTTATACCTGCGCATTACCATGGTTCGATTGTCGGAGTAACGCTTTCCTTTATGGGTATTGCTTATCTGCTCATGCCTAAGCTGGGTTTAGGTACCCCAGATACTCGCCTAGCGGCAATTCAACCTTATGTTTATGGTGGTGGCCAGTTGATGCATATATTGGGTCTCGCGTGGTCAGGTGGTTATGGTGTGCAACGTAAGACTGCAGGAGCAGCTCAAGGTTTAGATCGTTTACCTGAAATTATAGGGATGGGAATGATGGGCTTGGGTGGTTTGATCTCTACCATCGGAGGCTTGCTGTTTTTGATCGTGATTATCAAGGCATGGCGGCGACGAACAGAGTTTGAACCTGGTAGCTAGCCGCCTATAGCCGTTTACAAAAACTCTTTGAAGCGACGAGATATAATGCTCATCACGATAGCGGCCAGGCGCGCATAGATATCGCTGAGATAAGCTTTGTTGGGCAGTTCATCTTCAAGTGTTTTTTGGACTGTTTCAAATTTTGAATAACCTTCTTTGGGTTTCTCCAAAGACTTCATTACTTTAGCCATGACTTGAGGAGATTGCTCAGAACCCATATCTTTCATAATTTCATGAGCATGAAACTCAAGTTCTTCAAGTGACATGGCCTTCAAGTGAGAAACCAGTTCAGCTTCTTTTAGCGAAATGACCTGATGCGTTTGTAGCGTGGCTTTCGTGGTGTTGTGTGTCATATCGCGTTGTCTCAAGTAGGGTCTAAAGTTTAATGATAGATTGGAACTTTCCGGCGTCATTGATAGAAATAACAAAGCTCCCTTCAATGCCGTGGTGTGTCACATATTTACTCAGGATAGCGGCCGGAAACTGAATGGATCGGCCATCTCTGCTGATTGCATAGACGATATTGGCTTCACCCCTATAGATTCGCAGCCATTCCTCTTTATCAATGGAAAGGTCGACGATAATTTCTTGCATAGTTTGAACTCTATTTCTTTCTTTATGCTGGCTTATACATGTTTTACGAACCAGTAGTCCTGCCAAAAACGTAAGACCTTTGAAGGGTACTTAGTTTTACCTAAACTGCCATTGTATCGCGCAAGGGCTCTGATCAGGTTGCCTTTCTCTTTATTCAGGTAATGCTTCAGGATTGTACAGCCATACCGGAGGTTGGTTGAAACGGTCGTGAGGTTGTCGTCCGGGCGACCAATCTCATTCTTCCAAAAAGGCATAACTTGCATGAGTCCTTGTGCACCCACTCTGGAGATAGCAAAGCGCTTAAATGCGCTTTCAACATGGATCACTGATAGTACTAACTCGGGTTCCAGGCCCGCTCGTTTCGCTTCAGAGTGAACGCGCTTTAACAGCGACAAACGTTCCTCTGGGTCTTTGATGTAGCGCTTAAGTCGGCTGGACATATCGACCAGCCAAACTTCAGCATCAAAGCGGTCAACAAAACTACTGGACTCATTGACCGTTTGCATAAGGAGCTTACGCAGCTCATCATCTGGAGCCTGGCGTAAGCTGGCCTGTTCAGCGCTAACTGAAGACGCGAAAGACAGAGAAATAACCAGCACGAATAAGAGCTGATAAAGACCTTGTGGAGTCATCGCTCTCATCGACAAACCCTAAGCAATAGTGAAGCCAAGCTTATCTGCTAGTAAGGCCATGATGTCATCGATAGCAACATCCTGCTTATCGCTGTCATTTCTGCCTTTGTATTCTAGTGTGCCAGCCTTGATGCCTCGGTCACTAATAACAACTCGGTGAGGAATACCAATCAGCTCAATGTCAGCAAACTTGGAACCTGGACGCTCATTTCGGTCATCCATGAGTACATCAACACCTAGGTCAACAAGCTGCTGATAGATCTCTTCAGTCTTATTGGCAACAGGCTCAGACTTATGACCATTGAGTGGGATGAGCGCGATTTGGAAAGGCGCTATCGATTCAGGCCAGATAAT
>NZ_LWGA01000783.1:0-12792 GCF_001635235.1 Oleiphilus sp. HI0117
TCGGCGATGCGATTAAAGGCCTGCCTTAAGGAGTCGCGCTCTTCTTCAGCTAATTCACTGCTTTGAAACACGCTCTTATCTAGGATTTCTAAGCCTCCGTGACCAATTTTTGTTGATACTTCAGCGGGCAGTGCGTGGGCCAATTCTTCGCTGAAAAAAGGAATGCCATAAGCGATAAAACCCCAGCTAGCGACCGCTACCAAAACTAAGGTTAACGCAACAAACTGAAGCTTACTTTCCAAGCGGTGAGCGAGCCCGGAATATGTTTTAGTTTTGAGGTAGCCATCCTGCTGGGCGGTTTTAATCAGTTCATCGATTGCTAAATTATCAGCACATTCAAATTGACATTGATCGCCAAAACTAATGAAGCGCGGGGTATTGCCAATGCGTGATGAGATGTCGACATCTTTAATGGCGACCTTTTTTAAGGGTTCATTGGATGACTCAGTGACAAATTCACTTTCTGGAAAAAAGCAGAGCTGACCGCCTTCCTGATAATGTAGCTTAGCGGGAAGCCGTGATGAGCTTTGCCCTAGGTACAAATAGCCGGAAATCTCCATTGTTAGCAACCAGGCTTCGTCAGCATTTAAATTCCCACTTCGATATCAAAGACTTCACCAAACTCTTCACCCATTGCGGTCAATTGATTTTGTTGATCCGCGACGAAATTATCGAGAGATTGATTTGTCAGCAGTGTTAGTTGGCTTGCGCGGTAGCGCGCAGTACGGATCATCGACCAGGGGATGAGTAAGCCTAGTGAGCAGATAATGGCAATCGTATTGCTGAGGTATAGATACAACATATAGCTAACGCTCAATGTACTTGAGAAAGTCATCTCTTCGATCTGGGTATGATTGAATATCAAGTTTTGGCGCTTGGTTTGAAGGTAGGCAAAGATCCATAAATAAACAGTAAAGAATACCAGCTGAATTAAAATGAGGTTTGAAAAAGACGGTGCTGTTTCTTCACTTGTAAAATTCATAAGGTCTAGCTGGGATAAAGTCCAAAGTACAATAGATATCGCTAAGATAAAAACACCGGAGGCCTTTAAATACATAAGATAGAAGCTTTTTGCGCCAGCGCCATAGCTGAATGGTGAGGTGCCATAGCGAGCGTTATTTACAAGGAAAATAGCTTTTAAGTATTGCCAGAAGGGAAAGCCCAAGATAAACAATGGGAACAAAGCAGCAAGCCCCCAAGGCATATTAAACTCTTCCTCAATATCTATTTTTGCTTCTTCTCCTACGGCAGGTATCTCTGTCGTTTCATCAGCTGGCATCTCCTCAGAAATCGGGACTTCCGAGTATTCCCATACCTCACTGGGCACAGAAAAATATATTGAGCTAACAAGCAGAGCCAGGAACAAAAATACCGGTAGGCCATAAAATAAATAAGCTTGCTTGAAGTTTCGTTCAAAGCGGAAGGTAATACCACGATAAGCTGTGTGGCGGAGCCTGAACGACATAGAAAGAACAATGATTGCAGGCACTAAAACTGTCACTGCTGCAGCGGCATACAAACCCCAAACGCCATTATAGGAATTTATTGCGTAATAAATGCCGAATAATATGGATGCAAAAATTCGCCCTTTTAGAATCTGTTCAGGCTTTGCCAAATATTGAAAGGCGCTGTCGTCAAGCTGAGTATTGCCATAAAAATAGCGGTGTGTTCTAACTTTCGCCCAGGCCGAATAAATGCCCAGCGTAACGATGGTGAGAGCTATATTGACGATCCAAATGCCAAAGAATTCGAGTGCTTTGCCGCTGAATCTAAAAGGCTGTTCAGTATAGGGTTTTACTTCTAAGTCCATTTAATGGGAGTTCCTTCAATTTGATGCGCTTAAAAACTAGCGGCAGTCTAACATAATTAGAAGGAGAGGCTGCGGTCAGAGTAAATTTACTCTAGACCGAACGGCACTTACTTAAGCATATGTTCCATCTAAACAAATGATTATCTATAGGGTGCAATTCAGATTAAATAGGAGCCATTCATTTAAGAACCCTTTTTTGATTATCTCCGTACAGGCCATCGGCCGCTCTGTGTCCTCTGTGGTGGATTCGTTTTTGGGTTTTTGATCTTCAAGACTAAGGCCCTTAACCACAGAGGACACAGAGCGCTTTGCTGCACAGAGGAGTAATGTTTCTCTAGGCTTCCACTGTAAAAAAGTGAAATTCAGTTTAAGTAAGTGCCATTCTACTTTCTAATTATTCTAGCTCTGACATATCGTCTCAATATCACAAGTGATCACCGATACATGCTTATAGCCGATTCTCATCAGCTGCTCTGCAGATAAAGTGGCGCGTGCACCGGTTGCGCAGTGGATATAGAGCGGTGTTTCTTCATGTGGGTGGAGTTCTGATACCTTCATTTCCAAGACACCACGTGGAATGTTGAGGGCGTTCGGTGTCGGGTTTTGTGCCACTTCCATGGGTTCTCTTACGTCAATCAAAATACCACCATTATTGCTCATTTCCAGCTTGGCGCTTGATGATGTTACACAGCGTACTTTAGGTCTGATTTCTTGAATTAAGTCCGGTATCGATCTCAACATATTTATTACCTCAAACATTTACAGTGATGGGAGGTATGATATATTAGAAGTTGCTAAATTAGCAATTTTTAATTAGTATTCATATTTATCGTGACATGCATAAGACGTAATTTAAGGTGTAGGTGATGGATATTAGTCTGGATGAAATGTCTTCGCGCTCGGCAGAAGCAGAGGCTTTCTTAAAAAACCTGGCAAACAGCAAGCGCTTAATGATTTTGTGTGTTTTGAGTGAAGGGGAGCTATCAGTTGGCGAATTAAATAAGCGGGTGCCTCTTTCTCAATCGGCCTTGTCGCAACACTTGGCAAAGCTTAGAGCAGTAGAGTTTGTGGCAACGCGCAGGGAGTCGCAGACCATCTATTACCGGCTAAACGACCCTCGTGTAGAGTCGATAATTCAGAACTTGTATAACGTATTTTGCCAGCCGAATTAATTAAACCTTAGGGTAATTGCATGACTTCAGCAGATAAATCTTTTATCGAACGTTTGCTCGCCTACAGTTTAGCGGGTGGCTTACCTTCAGCGATTCTTATTGTCTCGCTTTTATTGGGCATGGTCGCGCTGAACTACACTCCACGTGAAGAAGAGCCTCAAATTGTTGTACCGATGGTCGATGTGTTAGTCAGTTCGCCAGGTATGTCTTCTAAGCAGGTAGAACGGCAGGTGACAACACCGCTGGAAAAACTTCTGGCTCAAATCCCGGGTGTAGAGAATGTTTATTCCACCTCAATGAGCGGTCAGGCGGCTGTTACTTTACGATTTTATGTTGGCGAAGATCGTGAAGATGCAATTCTGAATACCTATAACAAACTTCATTCCAATCAACATAAAGTCCCTCAGGCAGTACAAAACTGGCGCGTAAACCCGGTTGAAGTGGATGATGTGCCGATCATGATGTTGGCTTTGTATTCCAAAGGCGATGCTAGCGATTATGACTTAAGGCGGGTAGCGGAAGAGCTGTCGACTTATATACAGGCAATTCCTGATACCAGTGAAGTCAAGGTAACGGGGGGCCGAGAACGAACGATAAGGATTTTTTTACAGCCCGAAAGTTTGGCAGCGCGTCAAAGTACTTCGGCAGACGTCTTGCAAGCTTTACAGGTGTCCAATCTGCTTCAAAGTAGCGGCAACTGGTTCGTTGACAATGAGTCTATTCAACTCGAAAGCGGCGACTTTATCCGCGACCTTAGTAGTCTAAAACAGACGGTGGTCAATGTTGTCGATGGGATTCCGGTAACGCTTCAGGATGTAGCTGAAATTGTTGACGGCCCTGCCAATGCGAGTACTTATACCTGGTTGGATTTTGCTGAAACACATCCAGAATTTGAAGGGGTCCCGATCGCCGCACGTAGTGATTTACCGATGTCGGTTATCAGTGTCGCCAAACAGCCGGGAAGCAATGCAGTCAGTGTGGCTCAGGAAGTTCATAAGCTTATTGCAGCGCTAAAGTCAGATTTATTGCCGACAAGTATCGGCATAGAAGTGCTACGTGATTACGGTGCAACGGCGAATGAGAAGGTTGATAACCTAACGAGTAGCTTGGCCTTTGCGGTCTTTACCGTGGTGGTGTTTATCGCGGTTTTCCTTGGCTGGCGCCCTGCTTTAGTTGTTGGTATTGCGGTACCCATTAGTTACGGGGTGACCTTGGCCTTGGATATGGCTTTTGGTTATACCATTAACCGTGTGACCTTATTTGCTTTGATTCTATCACTAGGTTTACTTGTCGATGACCCGATTACTGGTGTCGATAACATTGAACGATATTTGAAAAAGAAGCTGCGTGGCAAAGATGGAAGCCAGGACCCTGGTACGGCCTCTCAAATTGTTGCAGCGATATCAGAAATCAAAGTGCCTTTGATAATGTCGACCATCACTATCGTCCTGGCATTTATTCCGCTTGCCTTCATTACCGGAATGATGGGGCCCTATATGGCGCCGATGGCTTTCAATGTGCCAGTGAGCGTCGGCGTCAGTACGCTGGTGGCATTTTTAGTGACGCCTTGGTTGGCGAGTAAACTTCTGAAACCTTCGGCCATTGTTGCTGAACAGGGTGAGGACAGTCGTGCTGATAGCGGGAGCCCTTTTTTCCGACGTGTTCTCTCTCCCTTTTTGAATGATCGGAGAAAAGCAAAATGGGTCTTATGGGCTGTGCTGATCTTATTCCTAGCTGCAGCCATGTTACCTATGATGCGCTGGGTTCCCTTAAAACTTCTGCCTTTTGATAATAAAAATGAAGTGCAGATTATTATCGATATGCCAGAGTCAGCGACCTTGGAACAGACAGCGAGTTTGGCTAAGCAGATCTCCTTACAAGTGACGCAAGTAAACGAAGTACTCGCTTCAGCCGCCTTTGTGGGGGTGGCTTCGCCTATCGATTTTAATGGTATGGTTCGCCGTTACTATCAACGCACGATGCCTTATCAGGCAGACTTGCGGCTGACCTTACTCGATAAAGCAGAAAGAGAGCATCAGTCTCATGGCGTGGTGCTGCGTTTAAGAGACTTGCTTAAGTCTTTTAATAAAGAAGGTGTATTGGTTAGAGTGGTGGAAGTGCCACCAGGGCCCCCGGTATTGAGTACCTTGGTCGCTGAATTGTACGGTGACAAACTGACTCCCTACGAGGATATACAGGCTGCTGCATTGAGTGTAAAAGAGCGCCTGGAAAAAGAGCCTTTTGTCGTGGAGGTTGATACCACTGTCGAGGCTGAACAGAAAAAGCTTCGCTATACCCTGGATAAGACAGCAGCAGCTTTATCTGGAATTTCTTCTGCTCAAGCCAATCAAGCTTTAGTTATTGCTAATCAAGGCATGGCAGCGGGTTTCTATCAGCAAGAAAGAGAAACGTCACCCGTTCCGCTTTATTTAGAGCTTGCGGAAGCAGATAAAAACTCGATTGAAGATTTAGCGCGTTTGCAGGTAAGAGGTCAAGCAGGGGTGATCAAACAGAGCAGCCGCTATGGCTTGGACAGTGCACCGGTGCCCCTCGTTGCTTTGGGAGAATTAGGTGCGTTCGAAGAGCATGTCTCGGATCGTGCAATTCATCATAAAGACCTAAAGCCGGTCGTTTATGTGATGGCAGAGCTGTCTGGTAGAACGCCTGCTGAAGTGATTGCTGATGTGAGTGGCGATTTACAGCTTGGGGCAGAAGCGAAACAAGAAAACCTGAATGTTAGTGATTGGCAGTCTCGCAACTTTCTTTCGCTATTCACTGGTGAGTCAGCCGGACAGACTTGGTCGCTACCTGAAAATATCCAGCTCGAATGGGGTGGTGAAGGCGAGTGGAAGATCACCATAGATGTCTTTAGAGATATGGGTTTAGCATTTATGTTTGCTTTGGCAGGTATCTTCTTTGTACTGAAGATACAGACACAATCTGTCCGTCTTTCCTTGATTATTATGTCGGCTATTCCTTTGACGATTATCGGTATTATGCCTGGTTTTGCAGCGCTGAACCTTTTTGGCGAACGAGTGATTGCAGGAGCGCCTGAACCCGTATTATTTACCGCCACAGCGATGATCGGCATGATTGCTTTGGCTGGAATCGTTGTTCGCAACTCTTTGATACTCGTAGAGTTCATCACTCAAGCCAGAGACCGGGGTGTGGAGCTTAAAGAGGCGCTTATACTGGCGGGCTCCGTTCGTATGAGGCCTGTTCTACTGACTGCTGGCACTACCATGCTGGGTAATCTGGTGATTATCCTTGACCCGGTCTTTAGTGGCCTGGCTCTGGCTATTATTTTCGGCATCATTGCCTCAACCATCTTTACCTTGCTGGTGGTACCAATTGTTTACTTGTTGGTGTTCGATAAGCCAGAAAATAACTCATTAACTGATCACGCAAAATTAGGATACGAAGATGCAAACAAATGACTCCGTATTAAAAAAACTGGGCTTACCTGTACTGGCAATTGCTTTACTTATCGTTATGGTTGCCTGGATGGCGGGTGCCTTTAATAACAAGGTAAAGCCCGGGCAAAGTGAGCAGCAAAGTTTGGTAAAACTCGATGAGCTACTAAGGCAAGCGATTGAGGTCGAACGGGTGAAGAAGGAAGTGTTCGAGCCAGTGCCAGCAGGTATTGAAGCGAAACAGAATTCACTTATCTCATCACGTATTCTAGCCAAGATAGAGAAAGTACATGTACGAGCAGGGCAGCAGGTTAAACAAGGGCAGCTACTGATTGAATTGGAAAAGGCAGATTTGCTATCACGGGAGTCTCAGGCAAAAGCGGCTTTGTCTTCAGTGTCTGCACGATTGTTGGAAGCAAAGAATAATCTTAAGCGTTCTGAGGACTTGAGTCAGAAAGGCTTGATTGCTAACGCTGCTTTGGAGCAGACTCAGGCAAACTACGATAGCTTGTTAGCCGGTAAGCAAAGTGCAGAACAGGCTTTGTTAGAAGCGCAAACGGCCCTGGGTTATGCTCAGGTGCATTCCCCTATTGATGGTCTAATAATCGATCGCTTTGCAGAGCCCGGTAATACTGCCCAACCAGGGATGCAGCTTCTTACCTTATATAATCCAGCTACTTTACGAGTCGAGGCGCATGTGCGCGAACAATTGGCGATCGGCCTCAGTTTGGGTGACACCTTGCAGGTAAGGATTCCCTCGATGAATAAGAATCTGCCTTCAGTAATAGAAGAAATGGTGCCAGCAGGTAATGCTGCATCTCGAAGCTTCTTGATTAAGAGCCGTCTGGAGGCTGAAGGCTTGCTACCTGGCATGTATGCGCAATTAAGTGTGCCGGTGGGTACGAAACAACAGATTCTATTGCCTAGTGATCGTATAGCTTATGTTGGTCAGTTGAACGTTGTTTGGGTTTTGGAAAACGAGCAAGTTGTTCGACGCTTTATAAGAGTTGGCGATCAGAAAGAAAACGGGATGATCGAAGTCGTCTCGGGATTGCGTGCCGGAGACCTTGTTTTACCTGTTCAGAGCTAAAGGGGGACTTTCTCCCTATTTTTCGCACCTTTTGTTCGCTTATTGAACAGTTATGCTGGCAATAATGCCAAATAAATCACACTATATTTCAATAACTTGTCGTTTAACATTCGTTGACAGTTGAGTTAGAACTTCCGTGCTAGTCTTCACTTAAATCAAAGCAGTAAGCTTGTTTATCAATCTTTTTGATGTGAAGGAATTCTATTGTCAGCTATAAAAAACTCTATCTCAATACTTGTACTGTTTGTCTTTGCTTGTAGTGCACAGGCTTCGGCTAGTGTCGCTCAGGATGCAAGTAGTGAGTTCGGCAGCATGATGCTATTTTCGGCTGGCTTTGTTGGTTTATTTGCAGCACGTAAGCATATGAAGTCCGAGGCTTCCTAAAGTTCATAATTCGTTAAAGTACGTCCCTGTTTTACCTTGCTGGTTTACCAGTCCCCTTTATGCGGGGTAGCTCTCCATCCCCGCTTTTTTTCCATTTCTGTTAGTTCTACGAACGTAAAAACCGTTTAACGCCTAAAAGCTGGTTAGATACTTTATAGTAGCTGGTCGGTAGTACCTTATAAAGAATATCGACAAACTTGGCATCGGCACCAATTAATACTCGGAAGGTCTTCTTACGCATGCCTTTTTCGATGACTTCTGCCGCTTTTGCAGGGCTTGTTCGTGCCACCGTTTCAAAGTGTTTGGCAAGCTCATTGGAATTAGCTGCTTCAGTTTCAGCAGAATTTGCAATGTTGGATCGAATACCGCCGGGCATCACACAAATAACATCAATATTCTTACCTGAATAAATCATGTCTTGTTGTAAGGCTTCGGTAAATCCGCGAACGGCAAATTTAGAGGCATGGTAGGGCGCTACCATTGGCATGGTGATCAAGCCGAATATTGAAGCGACATTAACGATCATGCCGCGTGATGACTTTTCAAGTAATGGCATCATTTCTCGACAACCCATAACGACACCATTTAGGTTTACATCCATTACTTTGTTAAATAGGGCCTCAGAAGTTTCTTCAAAATAACCAAAAGACGTCATGCCTGCATTATTAATGAGTACATCTAAATGCCCGGATGAAAGCTCAATATCTTTAGCGAGAGCTTGCCAGTCCTCCTTTGAGCAGACATCGGACTGCTTGGAAATAATGGCTGATGAGCCGATGGCTTTACTCGTCTCTTTAAGACCTGCTTGGTTGATATCAGTGACCACTAAATTTGCACCCAGCTGCGCGAATAGTTTAGCAATTGCCTGACCAATACCAGAGCCCGCGCCGGTGATGAGAATTGTTTTGTTCGTCCAAGTGCTTTTCATGTTAAGACCCTTAAGTTGTTATTTTAATTTAGGTGTTTACGCCGCTTGTGCATCCTGACTATGTTTAGGTAGTTTTGTATCCAGCCAGGTAAAGATCGACTCCCTTATTTGAGGGAAGAAGCTTCCTCCCACGGTATAGTGACAGGCTCCTTCGATAACTTTTATGCTGGCTGAAGAGCCATATTTTCGGGTGATCTTATGTTGGATTTTTATCGGTGTGATTTTATCTTCGGTGCCGCCAATCACTAATACCGGGCAGCTTACAGATTGATAATCCACCTTGGAGGGGGGCTTGCGAAATAAGAACCACATAGATAGTTGTGTTGTGACTCGACCTGACTCAAAGGTAGATGCTTGAGTGAGTTGCCTGTGGATATCAGCGCTCTGTGTGTTCGCGATACCGTACTGAATATTTCTTAATAATAAATTGGTATACGAGCGCCATAAGGGAAATTTCAACAAGTTATGTCCAAAGGTTTTGAGTACCGACCAACTTGAAGCATTAATGCCCGCAGGCGCAGCTGAGGAAATTAAAATCAACTGAGAGCAGGGTAGCGCTTGTGCAAGCAACTGCGCGAGTAAACCGCCCATTGAGTGGCCGACTAATATCGGTGATTGATTTGAATGGGCTCTCGTGAATTTATTTATGTCTTGCTTTAAAGAGGCGACATAATCTTCGATACCCAGTCGAGCTAAAGAGCGCCTTTTGTCCTCGCATAGCTTATTCTTAGGGTAATGAAGTGGAAGTCTCGGAACGAGTACAGGGTAGCCTTGTTGTTCAAAGGCGTCTTTCAGTTCATCTAATATGTCTGGTGTGCTCCACATTCCGTGGATCAAGACAACAGGAGGTAGAGATTTCATACTTCTACCTCCTCAACTTTTTCGGTCGTTTGTGTCTTTTCTTTGGCGACGGAAGGCGTACTTGTTTCAGTTTTTTCTACCTTATGAAAAGCTTCAAGAGGCGTGTTGTCATCAAAACGAAGTACACCGTCGTCGAGTTTGCTGTGTTTGATGGCAAAGATGTCTTTGAAGTAAAAGTCCTTATTGCACCATGGAAAGGACTCTCCCTGGCCAGGCAAGCGGTCGAGAGCTCTTAATACGTAGCCAGATTTCAGTGCAACAATGGTGCTTTGTTTGGCGTTTGGTTCACGGTAAGGGTAGACACTTTGGTAACCATTTTGCTCCATGTGTTCCAATAGGCGGCAGACATAATCAAAGGTCAGCTCTGCTTTGAGCGTCCAGGAAGAGTTAGTGTATCCAAAGACCCAAGCAAAGTTTGGCATTTGGCTGAACATCATGCCTTTATAGTTGGTTAGCTTAGGCGCATCGACGTCGTGACCATCGACACTCAGTTTCATTTTTCCCCATAGCTGAAGATCGAGCCCTGTGGCGGGAACAATAATATCGGCTTCAATTTCGTCGCCCGACTTCAACAATATTCCTTTCTCAGTGAAGCGCGCTATATGCTCAGTGACGATACTCGCTTTGCCGGAACGAACTGAATTGAATAAATCTGCATCAGGTACCAGGGCCATACGCTGATCCCATGGATTGTAGGTGGGCTTGAAATGAGTATCGACGTCAGCTGCTCCCGCCAGTGCTTTCCTATTCATATCTCTGACAAGCTTACGAATAAAGTTTGGAAAGCGTTTGGATAACATAAATACCATTTGCTGCATGGTAGTGTATTTGGCGCGCATGATTCTATTCGTTAGGCCCGCCGGGAGTATTTTAGAGATTATTCTAAATAACATGTCTGAAGCGGGGCGAGAGTAGACGTAGCTTGGCGAGCGCTGAACCATGGTGACATGAGCTGCTTTCTTTGCCATTGCGGGTACAACGGTGACGGCCGTCGCACCACTGCCTATGACAATAACGCGCTTACCTGAGTAGTCCATATCAACAGGCCATTGCTGAGGGTGGGCAATGGTTCCTTTGAAGTCATCATAGCCTTCGAAATTTGGCAGGTAACCTTTTTCATAATTGTAATAGCCTGAACAACAGGTAAGGAATTTCGCAGCAATATGGTACTGCGACCCATCTGCTCGCTCGATACTGACAAGCCAGCGGTTTTGTTCCGAGTTCCAGTCAGCTGATATGACTTTCTGTTGAAAACGAATGTACTGGTCCAGGTTCTCATCAGAAACCAGTTCATCTAGATAATGCTTGATGCGGTCAGCTGTGCCAATATATTCACGGTCTGTCCAGGGTTTGAAAGAATAGGAAAAGGTATACATGTCAGAGTCTGAACGAATACCCGGGTATTTGAATAAGTCCCAAGTGCCGCCAATGTTTTTTCGACCTTCAATCACTGCAAAAGAGGTATGTGCGCGCTTTTTCTTTAGGTTGTAGCACATGCCAATGCCAGAAATGCCAGCTCCAACGATCAGTACGTCGAGTTGCTCATAGTCTTTGTTCATGATGATCTCCTGCAATTACCGCGAAAGTTATCGTGCTTCTTTTTTATTAGTTTTCTGCTGAAATATTCGTATCAGCTAAAGTGGGTATATGCAGATTAGTGACTGTTGGTCACATAATATAGGATGCTTCCTGTCAAAAATTGATAAATACGGCCATAATGACAGTTGAGGCTAGTTAATTGTTACTTTGGTCACCTAATTCAAAGAAAGGTCTGTAGGGTTTATGTATGTAGGCAGTGCTAAAAAGAAGCAGTCGATATTAGGTTTGATTCCACTGTTTAAAGCGGTTGAAGACTTGGGGGCAGACCCGGAAGAACTTTTGCGGCGCAGGGGGATGTCCTTGCAGAATATGAATGGTGCCGCCGTGATTGAGCAATCTTTGGAGCTGGATATCGTGTCAGAAGCAATAGACTTACTGAATGACCCTATTCTTGGTGTCAAGGTAGGCAGTCAGGTGACATTTACCTCATACGGTACCTATGCAATGTTGCTTATGAGTGCACCAAATTTTGACCAGGCTTTGAAGGTTGGCGCTCAATTTCAGTCATTATCACTGCTCTTTTCACATATGACTTTGCATTTTGATAAAGATTGGATAGAGCTACGTTATACCTTACCAGAGGCCTCACCTAAACTCAGGACATTTATTGCCGACAGAGACCTTATGGGAACCTATATCTTTGTAAGGGAGTTTCTTGAAAAACCAAACGAAATACTAATTGCTGCAGGTACTGCTCGGCCTAAGCCTGAAGGTAAGTGTTTGGCGGAGTATCAGAAATATATCGACTTTGATTTACATTTCGATCAGCCCTATAACTGGTTTCGGCTTCCACGCGTCATTTTGAGTGTGGCGATGAAGCACGGGAACCCTCTCGCTCATCAGCTATATCGAGTTCAAGCTTATGAGCTATTACGTAAGTTCTATTCGCAAGATGAAGATATTGTTTCACAAACCAAGCAAGTCATTGAAGGCTACGAAGGGCGCTTTCCAAGCGTTCCTGAAGTGGCAAAGATGTTTTCTGTGAGTGAGCGTACCTTCCGCAGAAAACTAAGCGCTGCCAACACGAGTTACCAAGGTATCCTGGATGAGCATAAGAAACAGCGCTGTCTAGGGATGATGGCTGCAGGGAAAGTGTCAGTGGCCGCATTGGCTGATCAGTTAGGTTACGCTGAGTCCGCTAGCTTTTTGAGAGCGTTTAAACGTTGGACTGGATGTACGCCTAAAGATTATCTTAGAAGAGTTTAGCGAGTAATTTATCCCGGCTGGCTATAAGACTACTCGTATCTGCAGCCTTGGAATATCATCTGAGTGAAAACGATAATTACTTAGAACAATGTGCATGTTTAGTCTAAAATATTTTCTTTCTGAATAAAAATTGCATTGGAGCGCTTAAGTAATGGGGATGATTGAATCTCTCGGGAGTCATTTTGACGATAGTTACGATTTTATTCTGAGTAACGATAGCAACTTTTTTGATTCTTTCTATACACACTTTTTTAATAGCTCTAATTTAATAAAAAATGCTTTTGCTTATATCGATATGGATAAGCAGAAGCAAATGCTTCGAGAATCTA
>NZ_LWGA01000784.1:0-6605 GCF_001635235.1 Oleiphilus sp. HI0117
TCGTCATAAGCGGTGATACCGTCGATGCAAATATTGCAGGCATATACACAATAAGATACGACGTCAGTGATACTGCCGGTAATGCTGCTCTACAGCTTAGTCGCACAATCACTGTTCAGGATACAACGATTCCAGTGATTACACTTACTGGCTCCGACCCGACCAACCACGTTCAAGGTACTGCTTATAATGATGCCGGCGCAACGGCTCTAGACAGCGCTGATGGAGACATTTCCGGCAACATAGCAAGGACAGGCTCTGTCGATATCGACACGATTGGAAGTTATGTATTAAGTTACAATGTTAGTGACGCTGCCGGTAATGCCGCGGCTACAGTTACTCGAACAGTAAACGTAACGGACGGCATCGCTCCTGTAATCACCCTTGTAGGTGACTCAACCATTGATCATGTTAATGGCCAGTTATTCACTGACCCTGGTACGATAGGATCAGACAACCTTGACGGAGATATTAGCCTCAACATTACAACAGGCGGCTTTGTCGATATTAATACCGATGGCACCTACGTCTTGAGCTATGACCTTGTCGACGCTGCTGGAAATGCCGCAATAACCGTGCAAAGAACCATTAATGTTGTCACCCCTGCTGCAATATTTGTCGAGGCCGAAACGGGCACAATCGGTGGTGGGCCAGATGTAGAAAGTTATGGCTCAGGCTTTACCGGCTCAGGTTATATCAATATAAGCTTGGCACAGGATGGAGATTACATTGAGTTCTCGGATATTCAGGCGTTCGCCATCCCTTACAACCTAACAATCCGATACGCTTCATCAAATGATAGCTCTTCTTTCGATATCCTTGTGAACGGTAGCGCCGCTGGTAGCATCGCTCTTTCTGCGACTGGTGATAACGCTCTCTATTTGGATTCAGCTGCTTTGCCTGTCACGCTAGTATCGGGCGCTAACACCTTGCGATTCAATATACTTGTCGATCCAACCGATAAACGAATCGACTCGTTTACTCTAACGCCGCAATAGAATGGAAATTAAAGCTTAAGGTGAAACTATGTTGAATCGATTTATTTACGCTGCTTGTCTACCAATATTATTAAGTGCCTGTGATGGCGGTAGCAAGCAATCGAGCACTGAACCAGCGGATATCAGAACAGGCAGTTTTATTGATAGCCCGGTATCAGGCCTATATTATGAAACAGAAACACAGTCAGGCATGACGAATGAGCGTGGTGAGTTTTCTTATAGCGATGGCGAACAGGTTAAATTCTCTATTGGTGGAATCTATCTAGGTACATCAGAAGCACAGGAACTTATCACGCCTTTTGATCTATCCGGTTCCGCCCCGCTAAACAGTGAAAAAAGTATCATTACAAGTCTGCAAAGCACCGACATATCCAGCTTTGACCGCGTCATCAACATAGCGACACTCCTTCAGGCACTCGACCAGGACGGCGAGCCTGAGAACGGCATAGACCTTGGAAACGCTCACACAGAATTAGAGCTTTCAACAATCAATTTCTATGTAAAGGCCTCCCAGTTTACCGAGCAAGTCGATTTTAAAGGCGTTCTATCGCAACTCAATATCGAAAGCCACAGAACCTTCACTCAAGCAGCCCAACATCTTTATGAAAACCTCGATATCAGTATCGAATCAAACCTTAACTCTGCAGTTTTATCGAATGAAGGTAACTTAGATAAAACCCTCGTTCAGTATTCATACAGCCAAGAGCGGCTTCTAACAAGCCAGGAAACAGACTTCAATAACGATGGAACTGTCGACAAAACCATTCACTACAGCTATGACAGTCAAAACCGTTTAACGCAAACATCTGATAGCGCGTCAAATACAGTTGAAACAATCAGCTATGATGATGACGGTAATATCCTGAGCAAAGAAATAGATAGACCTGAAGACGAACTCGATATATTGCAATCCTACACTTACCAAGACTCTCTACTGTCAAAACTCGAAACTGATTTGGGGAATGATGGCACAATAGATATTTTGGCAGAATATCAATATGACACCGAGGGCAATGTTATTCTGTATACAGTCAGTCGCAATAGCGAACTTGCTTCAAGCGTCTCATATACATACTCCGGAAACAGGCTTAGATCTCAATCTGAGGATAGTGATAATGACGGCGAAGCAAACTCTTCAATCAGCTATAACTATGACTTAAACGGCAATATCCTAAGCCAGCATAACATTCGATCCAACCAGGAAAACACTCAAACTTCTATAAGCCGCTTCAGCTACGACAGTAACAATCGCCCAAACCGCTACGAGCGTGATGATAACCAGGACGGCACACCAGAATATATCGAGTCATATCAATATAATAATTTGAACAAGCGGACCGAATACAAAAAAGACCTCGATGGCGATCGTGTTTGGGATTTTGTAGCCCAATATGATTACGATATCAATGGAAACCGAACACAAATGCTTGAAGATAGCGATGGCAACGGCATTGTCGACAAGGCTTGGTTTGCAGACTATCAGGCAGCATCATTTGACAACGCCTGGGACAGAATTATCGAACAACTCTGAGCTAATTAAAGATTCATAATTCCTTTTAAAAACCTGCGATAAGCAGGTTTTTTATACTCTAAAAGCAGTTAACAAGCAGCCCCTCAATTAACGACTCACCTTACAGGCATACAGAAATAAGAAGCCAGACCACACACAAAAACCACAAACACTAGAAACATAAATATTATTCATTTTTAGTTTCAACAACTTATAAAGCCACGCCACAGCAAAACAAAAACACCCAAACCCAAAAAAAGAACCATTTCACCCGACAAGCGTGCTCCATTTCAATTTTTGAAAAAAAATATCGCTGTTTGTTAAGCAGCTTCGCTCATTCATTAGACTCAGGTAAGTATTGCCGTTATATTCGCCGCCTTGGAAGCCTTACTTGAAATTCAGGCCATGGAACAGTAAGGCGACCAAGAACTTTCATACCTCATTCGTTATGGATAATAAATATGTACAAGCTAAAGCTAGCGGTCGCCTTTGCCTCTCTATTTATCTCATTGTTCTCGGGAGTTTCCTATTCGGCCCCGGGTGACCCTGGCAATATTCTAACGACACTAAGCATTAACAACATCAGTGGTGATGGTCGCACCCCTTCCACCCCCCACGGCGTCACCATGCATGACGGCTACCTTTGGGTCGTCGATTTTGGCACCGACAGAATCTACAGGGTCTATCCAGAAGATGTCTATGACGAAGAAGGAGCGCTTCAATTTTCTGCCGGTGATAGTGATTTAAACCTTCCCCTTACAGACACAGATAATCCGCCAATTAACAGTGACGGAAACCCCATCCCTACTTGCGGTGCAACACCGGCCGGTCAATACTGTGGCGGTGGCGGTTTAACCTTTGCCGAGAATTATCTTTGGAATGCCAGCCCTATTACAGACAACATTATAAAAATCGACCCTGTTGATGGAGATAACCTCGAATCCGAAAATGCACTATCAGAGCTCGAGTTTCCATCACCAACCGACATGACTTATGACGGACATAGCTTCTGGATAGTTGACTGGCAAACTAACACTATTAATAAGGTTCGCCCTGAAGATGGCGCGCTACTTCTATCATTACCCGGCCCTTCAACACTACCTTCTTATCAGTCTAACCCTTCTGTCACCAATGCTCGTCCTTTCGGTATTACCTGGGATGGTCGCGACTTGTGGGTAGCAGACCAACAAGAACAAAAGATATTTCGGGTTGACCCCACTGACGGTAGCGTGGTCGGTTTTTTTGAAACACCAGGCTCAAACCCCAAGGGCTTAAGCTGGGACGGGGAACTAATTTGGCACGCTGACCAAACAACAGGCCTAATTTACGCGATTGAAACAGGTGTCATACCTTTCGGTATCACAGGCTGTATCGAAAAGAATGGTGTAGCAATCGAAGCAGACCTACTTCTCAGCCAAACAGCACAATCGGATATAACCACAAGCACCGATGTGGATGGTTGCTTCCAGTTTACCAATTTTGTTGCTGGCTCCCCGATTCAGCTTCAAGCAAACGAGTCAGGTGTTGACCTTAAGCCGGTTATTACACTTAGTGAAACGTCACCTGGTTCAACTGATGTCACCCTCTTGGTCGGCGATACCTATGCAGAGCCTGGCTTCGTTGCGATAGACCCAGAGGACGGTGACATTAGTGTCGATGTTATCACTAGACCAAACGTCCTTGATACTCCCTCTATTATTGATACTTCCACCCCTAATAACTCCGGCATTCAAATTGAATACGATGTTGTCGACAGCCAAGGCAACAACGCGACAACAGTTATCCGAACTGTATACGTCATCGAAGAAGATACTACTGCACCAGTGATCACTCTTATTGGTGACGACCCTACTTATGTTGAACAGCTTTCGACTTATAATGAAGAAGGCGCTACCGCTATCGATAACCGTGATGGAGATATCAGCGCCAACATTATGATCAGTGGAAACGTCGATTCTGACACTGCCGGCACTTACACACTTGCTTACGATGTTACCGATGAAGCTGGCAATGTAGCCACGACCGTAACGCGCGAGGTGATCGTTCAAGATACGACTGCACCAGTAATAACACTTATCGGCGACGCAGTTGTTACACTAGAAAGAGGCGATAGCTTCTCAGATGAAGGTGCCAGCGCCGTCGACAATGTTGACGGAGATATTAGTGCAAGCATAGTAAGTTCAGGTAGCGTAATCAGCGGAAGCGTTGGCAGCTACATCATAAACTACAATGTTTCTGACACTGCTGGTAATTCAGCTATTGTTGTATCGCGTACAGTTAACGTCGTCGACACCACCGCGCCAATCATTACCTTATTAGGAGCTGCTCCATATAATCAAGAAATTAACACCCCATTTAATGACCCAGGCGCTACCGCAATTGATGTTCCTGGTGAAGACTTATCAAGTTCGATTGTCGTAACAGGTACGGTAAATACTTCAGTCGAGGGAACCTACACTCTTTCTTACGATGTAAGCGATGCATCGGGTAACGTTGCAACAAGCATTTTCCGAGATGTTATCGTTGCCGATTCCGGTAGCCCTATGATCACCCTACTCGGAGATAACCCTCTCACTCACGCACAAGGCTCGCCTTACACTGACCCTGGCGCAACAGCTACGGATGCGGTAGATGGTGACCTTTCCGGAAGCATTGTTGTCGGTGGCGACACGGTAGACCCTAACTTAATCGGCAGCTACCTTATAACTTACGATGTCTCAGATTCATCGGGCAACCCTGCTCCAACCGTAACCCGTACAGTCAACATAGATGACTCAACAGCCCCAGTAATTACTTTAATTGGCGATACAAACACCAATCACCAGCTTGGCACAGCCTACGTCGATGCGGGCGCTACAGCATTAGACAATATAGATGGCGATATTAGCTCAAATATTGTTGTTAGCGGTGATACCGTCGATGGAAATACTCAAGGAACTTACACAGTTATCTACAATGTCACTGATTCATCAGGAAATGCTGCAAACCCCATGGTAAGGTTTGTGACGGTAGATGATGTAACACCACCGGTAATCACCTTAGTTGGCAATAACCCAATTAATCATGAAGTGAATACAATTTACACTGACCCTGGTGCCACAGCCACAGATAATACTGACGGCGATATTTCTGCAAACATCGGTGTCAGCGGTACAGTCAATGCAACCGTAATCGGCAGTTATGTACTGAGCTACAACGTGAACGATTCCTCAGGCAACTCTGCTACTACCGTTACCCGAACAATTAACGTTCAAGATACTGGCGCACCTAGCATCACTCTACTAGGTAGCAGCCCACTTAACCATGAACTAAATACCCCCTATACCGATGCTGGCGCGACTGCAAGCGATGCGCTGGATGGTGATATCTCAACTAACATCATCGTCGGTGGTGCTACCGTAGATTCCAGTGTTACAGGTACCTACGTGATCACCTACGATGTCAGTGACTCCAACGGCAACCCTGCCGTACAGCAAACACGTACAGTAAATGTGAACGACTTTACTGCCCCAGTCATTACGCTTAATGGTGACAGCAGCATTAATATCGCTCTAGGTAGTGTCTACAATGATGCGGGTGCGAGTGCGTCGGACAATATTGATGGCGATATTTCAGCAAGCATTATTCAGAGTGGCACTGTTGATACCGGTACAATTGGTAGCTACACCCTTGTGTATAACGTGAGTGATGCGGCTGGCAACGCTGCAATCCCCGTCACACGAACAGTTAATGTTGCTGATGCGAGCGGCCCTGTTATTACGCTGATCGGAACCAACCCCATTAATCATGAGGTGAATACAATCTTCACCGACCCGGGTGCGACAGCGCTAGATAATGTCGATGGAGATGTATCTTCAAACATCGGTGTCAGCGGTACAGTCAATGCAACCGTAATCGGCAGTTATGTACTGAGCTACAACGTGAACGATTCCTCAGGCAACTCTGCTACTACCGTTACCCGAACAATTAACGTTCAAGATACTGGCGCACCTAGCATCACTCTACTAGGTAGCAGCCCACTTAACCATGAGCTAAATACCCCTTATACCGATGCTGGTGCGACTGCGAATGACGCACTTGACGGAGACCTATCTGCA
>NZ_LWGA01000785.1:0-7848 GCF_001635235.1 Oleiphilus sp. HI0117
TCGCTTTGCTCGCCATACCCGTCAGTTAGTGACCACTCAGCTTCTGTCCAAGAGGCCTGTTCAGTGCGTGTCACCTCTTTCGCCAAGTCCATACCTTTTAGACCAGGGAACGACTTCGCAGCGGCTAGCGCCTTTTCTTCACTAATGTCATCACCAGCGATAATGCAGCCATTCTGTGCACCTTTTTCACGCAAGATTCGCGTCAAACGGCGTGTATCAATATCTGCAATCGCGACAATGCCGTTTTCTTCAAGGTATTCGTTAAGAGGCTTTTCTGAACGCCAGCTACTCGCCAATAAAGGCAAGTTACGTATAACCAAGCCTGCTGACCAAATTTTATCTGACTCAACATCTTCGGCATTAACACCGGTATTTCCGATATGCGGATAAGTCAAAGTTACGATTTGTTTTGCATAGGAAGGGTCAGTCAGGATTTCTTGATACCCGGTCATCGCTGTATTAAATACAACTTCCCCGATGGTTTCACCGTCTGATCCAATGGAGACTCCTTTAAAAATGGAGCCATCTTCAAGTGCTAAAATTGCAGGTTTTGTCAACGCCAGTTCCTCGTCGTAATCGGCTAGGAGAGAATAATAAAGATACCGTCTTTAGGCGGGTTTGAAGTGGCCTTCAGAAACTACACGCTAGGTATAAGCGATAAGCATCTGGTCCCCGAGCAGGCATTCAAAGCAGCATTTTCACACAGATAAGTTGCAAAAAAGCGAGACGGAGCTTACCCCACCTCGCTTAAAATTCTTATACTTGCGCGCGCTTCAATGTTAACCCTGCTGATACATGCGGGCTTTGAATAGACAACCACTATTCAAACGGCGGCATTGTACACATTTATGACAATTATGTCTATCAGTGAGAGGCAGTTCATAGCGCATTTTTTAGCCAAGCCACTTATTTCAAATTCAGAACATCTCGCATTTCATACAAGCCAGGCTTCTGACTCTGCAACCAGGCTGCAGCACGAACTGCACCCCGAGCGAAAGACATACGGCTAGACGCTTTGTGAGTAATCTCTACACGCTCACCTTCGCCCAAAAACATCACGGTGTGATCACCGACAACATCACCACCACGAACGGTCGCAAAACCAATAGTTTCTTTATCACGTGCACCGGTTTGACCTTCTCGCCCATAAACCGCAACCGAGCGTAAATCCCGATCCAAACCATCGGCCACCGCTTGCCCCATCGCCAGTGCAGTACCAGAAGGCGCGTCAACCTTATGTCGATGATGAGCTTCGTAAACCTCAACATCGTAGTCGTCACCCAAAATTTCAGCCGCTTTTTGAAGCAGGTTCAGGCAAACATTTACGCCTGTACTAAAGTTGGCAGCCTTACACATTGCCGCAGAAGACTGAGCCAATAACAACTCCTCCTCTTCTTCAACGGTAAAGCCAGTCGTTCCGATAACAATACCCTTACCATGCTCCGCACATAACTTAGCATTTGCCAAGGTCGCTACGGGCGCAGTGAAGTCAATCAAGACATCGAACTGACCAATCACTTCAGACAAGCTACCTGAGACAACAACACCGTTCGCACCCACACCTGCTAACTCTCCAGCATCCGTTCCGACAAGGGAACTTTCTGGGCGCTCAATGGCTGCCGTTAGCTCTGCTTCAGAAGATAGACCCACGGCCTCAATTAACATTTTACCCATTCGACCAGCTGCACCGGTCACTGCAATTCTTGTCACTTTGTTTTTCCTTATTTATAGGCGAATAAACCGGCCCAACTACCTCTACGTCATTCTCGCGCAGATTCTCGTCATTCCCGCGCAGACGGGAATCCATTGTTTTGAACCCACCTCAGGTGCTGGAAAATGCTAGATCATTCTAAATACCATGATTTCCCCGTCGATACCTACTAATTGGGTGTATCTAACTCCGCGAGACAATGGATTCCTGCCTGCGCAGGAATGACGGTGGTGGAGGCAATAATCTAATTAGAACTCGTCATATCATCAAAAAAGCTTTTCACACCTTCAAACCAGGTATGCTTTTTTGGCGCGTGCTTTTTATCACCATGTTTATCTAGCGTATCCTGAAATTCGCGCAATAGGTCTTTCTGCTTTTTAGATAAGTTAACTGGCGTTTCAACAGTCACACGACACATCAAGTCACCAGCTGCACCACCGCGAACAGGGGCAACACCTTTGCCACGCAAGCGGAACATTTTGCCTGTCTGAGTCTCGGCCGGAATCTTCAATTTAACGCGACCATCTAGTGTAGGCACTTCCAGCTCACCACCCAGAGCAGCATCTACCAAGGAAATTGGCACATCGCAATACAAGGTCTTGCCATCGCGCACAAAGATCGGATGCTCTTTAACCGAAACCTGTACATATAAATCACCTGACGGCGCGCCATGCGTGCCCGCTTCACCCTCACCTGCCAAGCGAATTCGATCACCGGTATCGACACCCGGCGGAACCTTAACAGACAAAGTCTTGGTTTCTTCTATCACACCCGAACCGTGACATGAACGACAAGGATCTTTAATCATTGTTCCCTGGCCGCGACAATTTGGACAGGTCTGCTGCACAGAGAAAAAGCCTTGCTGCATTCTGACCTGGCCCGCACCATTACAAGTACCACAATGCTCAGGCTTAGAACCTTTTGCAGCACCCGAGCCATTACAAGGCTTACAGGTCACATGAGTTGGTACGCGAATTTTTACTGTTGTACCCTTAACGGCATCTTCCAAGTCCAAGTCGAGGGTATAACGTAAATCAGCACCACGAGCGCTACGCTGGCGGCCACCGCCACCTCCGCCGCCACCGAAAATATCACCGAAAACATCACCAAAAATATCGCTAAAGTTACCATTACCACCACTAAAGCCACCGCCACCAGCTTGCGGGTCAACACCTGCGTGACCATACTGATCATAAGCGCCACGCTTCTGCTCATCAGAAAGGATCTCATAAGCCTCAGTTGCTTCTTTAAACTTTTCTTCTGCTTGAGCATCATCCGGGTTGCGGTCCGGGTGGTACTTCATCGCCAAGCGTCTGTAGGCCTTCTTAACTTCCTTCGCATCAGCTGAGCGTTCAATACCCAGAACTTCGTAATAATCTCGTTTCGACATATGCAACAACCGTATTCAATAAAACCGTAAATAAAACTCTTCCCCGACCTCTGCCGAAGGATGAATCATTTTGCTAGCGCAGCTCTCAATAGCTCTATTGCGCATTAATACAAACTGACCTAGCAAAATAAACCTGAAGATATGCAAACGCGGAAGGCGATGCTTCCGCGTTCAAACGTAAGCTTTCAAACCAGAAGATTCAAAAATTACGCTATTTAAGTCTCAGAACAGGAGGGGCTACGCCCTCCTATCGACAACTTACTTCTTGTCGTCTTTAACTTCTTCAAACTCAGCGTCAACCACATTGTCGTCCGCTGCGCCAGCTGGCTCTTCTGCTGCACCGCCTTGCGCTGCTGCTTCTGGGCCTGCGCCCGCTGCTGCTTGCTCAGCATACATCTTTTGAGCCAAACCTGATGAAGCTTCAGTCAATGCCTGAGTCTTCGCTTCGATATCTGCCTTATCATCACCCTTAAGCGCTTCTTCAAGGTCAGTAATCGCAGCTTCAATCGCAGTTTTCTCTTCTTCAGTCGCCTTATCACCAGCTTCTTCTAGAGTCTTCTTAGTCGCATGAACAATCGCATCACCTTGGTTACGCGCAGTCACTAGCTCTTCGAACTGGCGATCGGCATCAGCATTTGCTTCTGCATCATTTACCATTTGCTCGACTTCATCATCAGATAGACCAGAAGAAGCTTTAATCACGATAGACTGCTCTTTACCTGTCGCCTTGTCTTTCGCCGATACGTTCAAGATACCGTTTGCATCGATGTCAAAAGTCACTTCGATCTGAGGCATACCACGAGGGCCCGCAGGAATATCTGACAAGTCGAAACGTCCCAAAGATTTGTTCTGAGCCGCTTGCTTACGCTCACCCTGTACAACGTGAATCGTTACAGCAGACTGGTTATCTTCAGCCGTTGAGAAGATCTGGGACTTCTTACTTGGGATAGTCGTGTTCTTCTCGATCAATGCTGTGGCTACGCCACCCATTGTTTCGATACCCAAAGTTAATGGCGTAACGTCTAGTAGCAGTACGTCTGTTACGTCACCAGCCAATACCGCAGCCTGGATCGCTGCACCCATTGCTACCGCTTCGTCTGGGTTAACGTCTTTACGTGGCTCTCTGCCGAAGAACTCTTCAACCTTCTTCTGAACCAAAGGCATACGAGACTGACCACCAACCAAGATAACGTCGTCAATTTCTGAAGCGCTAAGACCTGCATCATTCAATGCAGTCTTACAAGGCGCTAAACTACGTTCAACCAAATCTTCAACTAGCGACTCTAGCTTCGAACGCGTCATTTTCACGTTAAGGTGCTTAGGACCTGACGCATCAGCCGTAATATAAGGAAGGTTTACATCTGTCTGTTGCGCACTTGAAAGCTCAACTTTTGCTTTTTCAGCCGCTTCTTTCAAACGCTGCATCGCTAGAGGATCACCTTTAAGGTCGATACCGCTATCTTTCTTGAACTCATCAGCCAAGTAATCGATTAGCGTCATATCGAAATCTTCACCACCCAAGAAGGTGTCACCGTTAGTCGCTAATACTTCAAACTGCTTCTCGCCATCAACGTCAGCAATTTCGATGATAGAAATATCAAAAGTACCACCACCCAAGTCATAAACAGCAATTGTTGAATCGCCTTTGCTCTTATCTAAACCGAACGCTAGTGCTGCTGCAGTTGGCTCGTTGATAATACGCTTAACATCTAGACCAGCAATTTTACCGGCATCCTTAGTTGCCTGACGCTGAGAATCGTTAAAGTAAGCAGGAACTGTAATTACCGCTTCAGTTACTGACTCGCCTAGAAAGTCTTCAGCCGTTTTCTTCATCTTCTTCAAGATTTCTGCAGAGATCTGAGGTGGCGCTTTCTTATCGCCCTTAACTTCTACCCACGCATCACCATTGTCAGCTTTAGAAATGGTGTAAGGCACCATTGAGATGTCTTTCTGTACAACTTCATCTTCAAAACGACGACCAATTAAACGCTTGATCGCAAACAAAGTATTAGTCGGGTTCGTTACTGCCTGACGCTTAGCTGGCTGACCAACCAAGATTTCGTTATCGTCAGTGAATGCAATGATTGAAGGTGTGGTACGATCGCCTTCTGCATTTTCAATAACTTTTGGCTTTTCGCCATCTAGCAATGAAATACATGAGTTAGTTGTACCTAAGTCAATTCCGATTATTTTGCCCATTGATTTACTCCCGTTCTCTAATTTCTAAATTCTGTTGGTAAGGCTTAATGGCTTTTTTCATCTTAAGCCTTAGCGCCTATATTTTTGGGTTAACGCTTATATTTGGCCGAAATTTCCATTTTCAAGCTTTAAACCATTATTTTGTACTTTTTTTGTGCGTTTATTTGGATACAACAACCATTGCCGGTCTGACCAAACGACCATTCAAGGTATAACCTTTCTGCATTGCTGCAATCACTGTATTTGGCTCTGCATCCGGCGCAGGAACCATTGACATCGCCTCGTGCAACGTTGGATCAAATGGGTGACCAACCGGGTCAACCTGCTCCAGATTAAACTTCTGCACGCCACTCAAAAACATCGAAAGCGTCATTTCTACACCTTCGCGCAAGGTCGTCATTTCATTACCCGCTGCAACTTCCGCCTCTACCGCTTTCTCTAAGCCGTCGATGACAGGCAATAATTCTTTGGCAAATTTTTCCAAAGCAAATTTATGCGCTTTCTCTACATCCTGCTCTGCTCTGCGGCGAACATTCTGCACTTCAGCTTTGGCACGAATTGCCTGATCTTTAAGATCTTCAATTTGCTTCGCCAAAGACTCAGCCTCAGCCTGCCAATCCTTGCCATCTGCCTCAGCATTCTGCTCAGGGCCACTAGTTTCGACTTCTTCCTGAGCAGCTTCCACAGCCTCTTGAGCTGCCTCTACAATATGCTCTTCATTTGAATTATTTTCGTTTTCTACGCTCACCTGCGCCTCCACTGACCACAACTCTGCTATTTCGCTTATCAATCTCAAAACAGCAGTTAATCAAACTAATTAACGTTACGCAGCACATGCTGCACACCCTGACATAGCGACTTTCAAATGCTCTACGTGCACTTAAGCATCGCCAGTAATAAATAAGTTGGTGCCTATATGGGGGCCACTCTGAAAAGTTTCAAGTCACCACCAAGTTATTTTTTAACTGCATTTAATCTCGGCCTGAAAGAATAATATTTATCTTTACCAACTGGTTATAGATACAGTAATATTTAGCAAATTTTGATTTGCATATCCAGACACGGAAAAATAACCATGCTTAGCCAACTCAAAGTCTCCAACTTCGCCATCGCTGACCACCTGGAAGTTTTATTCAACAACGGCATGACCGTACTCAGCGGAGAAACCGGAGCTGGTAAATCAATTATTCTCGACGCATTAGGCTTGGCGCTTGGCGACAGGGCTGATACGAGCATGGTGCGTCACGGAGAGCCCAAGGCTGAAATTTCTGCAGCCTTTGAGTTAGACAAACACCCCAAGGCACTTGAATGGCTTAAAGACCACGACCTGGAAGAAGGCGAGCAATGTATATTGCGCAGAGTCATCACAGCCGAGGGCCGCTCGCGCAGCTATATAAATGGCCACCCTAGCCCTCTACAGAATTTAAAATCAATTGGCGAGCTACTGATTGATATTCACAGCCAACACGAACACCAATCCTTACTTAACAAAGATAACCACCGGGTGATTGTCGACAACTTTGGCCAACTACAAAGTACCTCAGACAAGGTTTCCAGCGCTTTTAATAAATGGTCAAGTCAAGCTAAGCACCTATCTAAACTTGAAAACAACCAGGATGAGATTACTGCCCGCATTCACCTCATTACCTTTCAACTTGAAGAGCTCGAGGCACTGGGCCTACAAGAAGGTGAAGTTGAGCAGCTCGAAAAAGAGCAATCCCAGCTAGCAAATGCAGAACTGCTTTTGAGTAGAGCACATGAAGCTCTAGCGTTATGTTCAGAGGGTGATGCTAATGCCGCCAGCATGGTTTCTTCAGCCTCCTCATCACTACACAACCTACCCAGCGAAAATCATGAGATTAGTGAAGCACTCAACATGCTGAATGAAGCGCAAATCCAAATTGAAGAGGCAGGTAGTAATTTACGCCATTTTATCGACTCATTTGAACTCAACCCAGCACGCCTGCAAGAAATCGAAGAACGCCTAAGCACTGCTTACCAGTTAGCAAGAAAACACCGCTGTGAACCCACTGAGCTGTTAACCATACAAAACAAACTCAGCAAAGAACTACATGACTTTAATAATGGCGACCAAAATCTGGAGCAACTGCAAGCTGAAGTAATCGAATTGGAAAACACTTACCGGGCCTTAGCTGAAACGCAGCGTCAGAAGCGTATAAAGTGTGCCAGCTCTTTAGAAAAGAAAATATGTGAGCAGCTAGCATTGATGGATATGAAGTCAGTGAAGTTCTGCGTCAGCCTAACACCTCTCGATAACAGCAAGGTAAGCCAGCACGGTCTGGATACCGTCGAATTCCTGATTAGCACCAATCCTGGACAGCCCCCCAAAGCCATCAACAAAGTTGCCTCAGGCGGTGAGCTGTCCCGAATCAGCTTAGCGATTCAAGTCATTGTCGCTCAAAACTCGACCATTCCAACACTGGTTTTCGATGAGGTGGATGTAGGCATTGGCGGCGGCACAGCACAAATTGTTGGCCGACTACTCAAATCGCTAGGCAAGAATGGACAAATCATTTGCGTTACCCAC
>NZ_LWGA01000786.1:0-3006 GCF_001635235.1 Oleiphilus sp. HI0117
GTCGAGTCTACCGGACATGAATGGGACGGTATATCCGAACTGAATCACCCACTACCAAAGTGGTGGTTTAACATGTTTATTCTGACAACTATTTTTGCAGCAATTTACATGTACCTTTACCCTGCACTAGGTAATAACGAAGGTTCATTAGGTTGGACTCAACTTAATCAGTTAGACGCCCAAATGGAAAAGAATAGAGCGGACCGCGCTGCCTTCTTTTCTCAATTTGAGGGCAAAACAGCTGAAGAACTTCAAGCAAATACTGAAGCAATGAAAACTGCTTCACGCTTGTTTGACAATAACTGTTCGCAATGCCATGGTTCCGATGCTAAAGGCTCAAAAGGCTTTCCGAATCTTGCAGATGATGACTGGCTATACGGAAATAGTTCAGATTTGATTTCGCAGTCAATTCTAAATGGCCGTCAAGGCGTGATGCCTGCTTTCGGCGCAATTTTAGATGACACGCAAAGATCTGACCTTACTCAGTACGTGCTTAGCTTAAGCAATCAGTCCACTGACGCGACCAAAGCAGAACAAGGCAAGGCAAGCTTTGATATGCAATGCGCTGCTTGCCATGGCATTGACGGTAAAGGCAACCAGCTGCTTGGTGCGCCCAACCTTACTGACAATATTTGGTTATATGGCGGACTGTTAAGAGATATTGACGCCACGATAGCCAATGGACGTAACGGCAACATGCCGTCGCACAGACATTTGTTTAGTGAGCAAGAAGCTAAAGTTCTATCAGCTTATATTTTGTCTCTATAACTTTGTCATCAAGGTGTAATTCAGCGCCCAATCATTTATATAGGCGCTGAATTACACCAATATTTATAATGATCCGAGGTCAATGATGATTCGAATTATCATATCGCAACTACGCACGATTGTTCCCGAGGAAGAATTACAGTCGAAAGTTTTCTGGCGCTCATTTGGTGTTATGGCTTGGGTGTCTTTTTTATGCGCAGCACTGGCAACAATGCTTTTCTTCGCAGCATTTGATCCGATAGAGTTATCAAGTATCGCGACTTTCCCTGTAGAGTTTAGCCCAAATGCTCTATATACATTAGGCTTTTTCCTCTTTTGGGTGTTTGGTTTTAGCTGCACAGCTTTGAGCTGTGTCTTATTGGCCCTACCTCTTGCCAAACGACAAAAATCCTTGTCAGAACATTACGATGAGGAAGCTGACTAGTCGGCTCAAGACAAAAACAACTTGCAGCTGCTCCTAGGCCTGCAGGCATCTAGTTCTATCTGTTTACATTGGTGTTAATTAATGGATATTGAAAACAAAATTGCACATCGCTTCAAGTCTTCCGACAGCAACTTGTATGCAAGTCATGAAAAGGTACACACCCGTGAAGTAAAAGGTGTTTTCCAATCGCTTCGCAAAGCAATGATGTTTACACTGCTCGGGCTTTACTATTTTGCAGCCTGGTTTACATGGGATGGACATCAAGCAATTTTGTTCGATTTACCGGAGCGCCAGTTTCATATTTTTTGGCTAACGTTTTGGCCTCAAGACTTTTTCTTTCTAGCTTGGCTATTAATCATGGCTGCGCTCAGCCTATTCTTTTTTACAGCCTTGGCTGGCCGCTTATGGTGCGGTTATGCCTGCCCCCAGACCGTCTGGACTGAAGCCTTCGTTTGGATGGAACGCATTATTGAGGGTGACCGAGGCGCACAGCTTAAGCTGGAAAAGATGCCCTGGAATGCTGAAAAAATTCGCAAACGGGGGACCAAGCAGCTTGTATGGCTCCTGTTCTCATTATGGACCGGTTTTACCTTGGTCGGATATTTTACACCTATACGCGAGTTATCAGCGTCTTTGTGGACAACGCTGTCTGGCACCTACACTCTTGGGCCCTGGGAAACTTTCTGGATCCTATTTTATGGTTTTGCGACTTATGGAAACTCTGGCTACCTCAGAGAACAGGTATGCTTATATATGTGCCCTTATGCACGCTTCCAAAGCGCCATGTTCGATAAGGACACTCTGATTGTCTCCTACGACGATGACCGTGGCGAGCCAAGAGTTAAGGGTAAAAAAAGAAAGGAAATGGCCGACCAGGCAGGTGACTGTGTTGACTGCTCTTTATGTGTGCAGGTCTGCCCTACTGGCATCGATATTCGCGAAGGCTTACAGTATGAGTGCATTGGCTGCGCAGCTTGTGTGGATGTATGTGACCAGGTAATGGAAAAAGTCTCGAAACCTCAAGGTTTGATTCGCTACACCACTGAACATTCCTTACATCACGAAAAAACTAAGATTCTTAGGCCGCGAATTGTCGCTTATGCTATTTTGTTAGTTGCTTTATTTGTTGCCTTTGTTATTGCCATTGCAATGCGTTCACCGCTAGCAGTTGATGTACTCAGAGATCGTGGTGCACTATACCGCGTTATCGACGCGTCTAATATTGAAAACGTCTATAACTTTAAGGTGATGAATAAAAGTAAGAATGCGCAAACATATCAAATTGATGTGTCCGGAATTGACGGCGCAAAGGTTTCTTACAATGAAGTGCAAAAAATAGCACCAGGCGAAGTTGGCAATGTTACCGTAACCGTTGCAAGCCCCGTAGCGTCTTTAGATAAACCTATTGAAACTCTTGAGTTTACAATCTCTACCAAGATTGAGGATGATATATATAAGGTTCAAGAAAGTTCTCGATTCTTCAGCCCAAGATAGCACCGTAATCACAATACCTACCCAGAGATGGAATATAACAATATGAACGATACAAATAATAAACCTCAAACTGCCTGGTATAAGCAGTTTTGGCCTTGGTTTTTAATAGCATTACCAGCATCAGTTGTTGTCGCGAGCATGTTCACAATCTCGATTGCTATAGATAGCGCGCCAATAATTACTGACCGTGAGATCGGGCGATTTGCCCGTGAAGAAGTGAAAGAACCTTAAGCTTATACTTGCAGTTTTCCGACGATGCTTTCAAGCTGATTAGCAAGATCAGCTATCCTCTTTGAGTCTTCGCTAACACTCATTGCATT
>NZ_LWGA01000787.1:0-3329 GCF_001635235.1 Oleiphilus sp. HI0117
TTCGACACTTTTAGCTTGACTAAAAAGTAACTATAAGACACTATTGTTTAAAAGTGACATATAGACACTAAATGAATTAAAAACAACCTTAGAGGAATCGATTATGTTAGGTATCAAATATTACAAAGCGGATGCATCAACATTTGTGATTAAAACTGTAAATGGCAAGGTTCGAAAGAAAGGTAAGGGTTTAAGTTTCTTTTATAGCCCAGCAACGACATCGATCGCAGCGCTACCTGTCAACGTGCAAGAAGCGCCGTTTATCTTTGGCTTGCAAACGGCAGACTATCAATCTGTTCGTGTTCAAGGGCAGGTCAGCTTTAGGGTTGAGTCGGCAGAAAAGACGGCAGATATGTTGAACTTTTCCTTGGCCAAAAACGGTGAGTCATTTATTTCTGATGACCCAATGAAATTGAGTGATCGTGTAATTCGAAAGTTACAGACGACTGCGCAAAGCAATATTCAGAAGTGTAGCTTAAGGGAGTCCTTAGTTGCCGTTCAATCATTGGTAGAGCTATTAAGAAAGGCTGTTAGTAATGACCCTTCTTTGGATGAAATGGGCTTGATGGTTTTGGATATTTCAATCACCGCCATTACCCCTACGCCAGAAACTATGAAAGCTTTGGAGGCAGTGGCAAGAGAAGAGATACTTAAGCAGTCAGATGATGCAACATACGGTCGTCGCAAAGCGTCTGTAGAGCAAGAACGTATGATCAAAGAGGCAGAGCTTGAAACGGATATGTCTGTTCAGCAAAAAGAACAACTTATGGCGGAGCAGAGAGTTGCAAACGAACGTGCACTTTTAGCCAGCAAAGCGCAAATAGAGCAGGAATCTTTGCAGGCAGAAATTGATAGAGAGGAGCAACGTAAAGACCTTGTTATGCGCAGTGCTGAGAATAATCGGACTGAGGCGGATGTTGAGAGCTATGCAATTGCCTCAAAAATGGAAGCGTTTAAAACCTTACCTGTAGAGAACTTAAAAGCAATGGCCTTAGCCAATATGGAGCCAGATCAGCTGATGGCCATGGCGTTTGAATCGTTAGCACAGAACGCTGGCAAAATTGGTGAATTGACGATTACGCCAGATTTGTTCGGCCAAATGATGAAACGAAATGTGGCTTGATAAATTGACTTTGAATTTAATGACTAAGAAGAGTAAATGACATGAACGATTGTACCTTTGTGCTAGTAACCCGAAAGACTCGATTGCAAGAGTTGGTCGAGCGCTTCAATAGCTGGGCTCAGGCCAAGTTTTATCTGGAGCACAATCAGGTCAATGTTCAAGATTACCTGGATGAAAACGTACGCTATCAGAGTCAGATTCAAGAAGCGGAAAGTATTCTACGTACCTTAGGTCGCTTTCAGCGTATTGAACGCTCGATGCTAACGTCGTATCAATTTGGTCAAACCGATGTTGTGGTAGTGATCGGTCAGGATGGTTTAGTCGCAAACACCTTAAAGTACTTAAATCGACAGCCTTTAATAGCGATTAATCCTGACCCTAAACGGTGGGACGGCGTACTGCTTCCTTTTGAGCTAGCGCAGTTGAAAGAAGTTGTGACAAGAACAACGAAGGGCAAGTTATCAAGCAAAAATATCACTTTGGCTCAGGCGAGTACTAATGACGGACAAGTTATTTATGCGGTGAATGATTTGTTTATTGGTCCTAAGTCGCATACGTCTGCACGTTACTGCATACGTTGGAACCAGATGGAAGAAGTGCAAAGTTCATCAGGTATTATCGTTTCAACCGGCTTAGGTTCAAGTGGTTGGCTTCAGTCTATCGTTACCGGAGCTAGCGGTGTTGCTGGTATGGCGAATGAAGCCCAAAAGGAAATATTCGATTGGAGCGAGCAGCGTTTGAAGTTTGCAGTACGCGAACCCTTTCCAAGCCAGACAACTGGAACACAGTGCGTTTATGGCGAGATTAAAGGTAGCGAACCTTTAGGGCTTGAGTCATATATGCCGGAAAATGGTGTCATTTTCTCTGACGGCATCGAAGATGATTTTATACAGTTTAACTCTGGTTGCCTGGCAACCATCAAAGTAGCAGAGAGACAGGGTAATTTAATCACCAACTAACTATGCCCGACACATGATGTCGCTTTGGTGTTTATAGTAAGAAATATTCAAGCGTTGAAAAAATTATAGAGCGAAGGTGAGTAAGCGTTATGGCAGAAAAAGTAATCATATATGTGGACCTTGACGATACCTTGTGTGCTTACACAAAAGCCTACGACTGCTCTATCGTCCAAAGCCCAGAACTTGCTTACCCGCAAAGCCAAAAAGGGTTTTATCAGTCGCTTGAGCCCATCAAAGATGCAATATCAGTGTTTAAGTGGCTATGTGAACAAGCGAATTTTGATGTCTACATCCTAACAGCTCCTTCACTGTGCAACCCTATGTGCTATTCAGAAAAGCGTCTTTGGGTAGAGCAGCATTTGGGTTCCGAGCACGTACATCGCTTGATTATTTCTTATCACAAGAACCTATTGAAGGGTGACTACTTGATAGATGACCGAAGAGAAGGCCGAGGGCAGGAATCATTTGGCGGGGCACTTATTCAGTACGGAAGCTCGCAGTTTAAAAACTGGTTAGAAGTGAAGCACTATTTCAGAAACATAGGCCAAGACTAGAGGACAGGTATGAATCATCCAACCACACAGCATCCGGATATCTTGTGCTTTAGAGCTTTTGATATGAGGGATCATTTTCCTCAACCTATAGAAACATTCAGAGAAGCGTTAGAGTTACTTCAATCTGATCGCGCCTACCTACCCGAAGAAAGCTCTCAAATTACCTGCTACCTCAAGAGCGGCGAATCAATACAAATACCCGATTCTTTTTACTGGAAAGAGGTGCGGAGGTTTCCAAACGAAGATGACGCTAGAAAGTGGGTGATTGATCGTATGGATGAAATTCAGAGTGGTGCTTCTTTTCCAATCTTTGGGCTGGTCATTGCTGACCCCAAATTGCCTGTTGAGGATCAAGTAAAAGAGGCCTTGGCTTACTCAGATACTGAAATCATTGATCCAAGCGAGAATGATCGGGTATGTGCTGATGTTAATGCATGGCTGAATGCTGCGGTTAGCGCAATGCCGGGCAATCGACCTGACGATTATAGGGCTGAAAGATTAACTCGTATGCGAGCCGCAATTAATGATTTACCTTCTGCAAATCACGAGCGCAAGGAGTCGCCCGCAAGTCGTGACACGGAAGAGAATATCTTGAATAAGAGTCCGGAAGACGATGGTTTACTGGAGTTTATAAAGACTGCGCAAGCCAAGCAAAACAATCCGGCAAGGTGGGTGATAACCTGCCGTGATTAT
>NZ_LWGA01000788.1:0-2814 GCF_001635235.1 Oleiphilus sp. HI0117
TCCTCATCAAAAGGTTGACGAGTGCCATCCTGCTTAACCACTCTCGGCATCACCAGCTCAGCAGTTTCAAAGGTAGTAAAGCGTTCTTTACAAGACAGGCATTCACGGCGACGGCGAACCTGGCCGCCATCGGCAACCAGTCGAGAGTCGATAACTTTTGTATCCGTCGCACTACAGAAAGGACAATGCATCAAAAAACCTTTTGATTCAGAAGAAAGGCCAATTCAGAGCAGCAAGCCAACTAAACCACTAACAGCTGGCAGGCCAAAGGTGCAGAAATGAGGAAACGCCTCATCACCGCACCGGGTTAACTATTTATGCGTATACTGGGAAGCGAGCACAAAGGTCGATAACGTCCTTCTTAACACTTTCAATAGCATTCGTATCTTCAGCATCTTTAACCAAAGCGTCAATTACGTCACACATCCAGCCCGCTAGTTGCTGACACTCGGCAGCCTTAAAGCCACGACGGGTTACCGCTGGCGTACCGATACGCAAGCCACTGGTCACAAAAGGTGAGCGTGGGTCGTTAGGTACTGCATTTTTATTCACTGTAATATTCGCTTTGCCTAGTGCAGCGTCAGCATCTTTACCCGTGATATCTTTGCTGATCAAATCTAGCAGGAACAAGTGATCGTCAGTGCCATTTGATACCACATCAAAGCCACGCTCCTGGAAAACTGCAACCATCGCCTTGGCATTCTCAACAACTTGAGACTGGTAAGACTTGTACTCATCTGACATAGCTTCTTTAAAGCACACCGCTTTAGCAGCTATTACATGCATCAAAGGGCCGCCCTGGCTTTCAGGGAATACAGCAAAGTTTAATTTCTTCTCTAGCGCTTCATTTGCCTTCGCCAGAATGATACCGCCACGGGGACCACCCAAGGTTTTGTGAGTAGTAGACGTTACTACATCAGCGATGCCAACTGGGCTAGGATAAACACCCGCCGCAACCAAACCGGCAATATGCGCCATGTCTACGAATAAGAATGCACCGACTTCATCAGCAATATCACGAAAACGCTGCCAATCAACAATACGAGAGTAGGCAGAAAAACCTGCAACAATCATCTTTGGCTTATGTTCACGAGCAAGCGCTTCAACCTGATCGTAGTCGATTTCACCCGTTTGCTCATTCAAACCGTACTGCACGGCGTTATAGATACGACCGGAAAAGCTTACTGACGCACCATGCGTCAAGTGACCGCCGTGAGCCAAGCTCATTCCCAATACCGTATCGCCGGGAGAGCAAAGCGCCATATAAACAGCAGCATTGGCTTGCGAACCTGAATGAGGTTGAACGTTTGCGTAGTCAGCACCAAACAACTCTTTAGCACGATCAATCGCTAGCTGCTCAACCACGTCAACATGCTCACAACCACCGTAGTAACGCTTACCCGGATAGCCTTCAGCATACTTATTCGTTAATGCAGAACCTTGAGCCTCCATCACGCGAGGGCTGGTGTAGTTTTCTGATGCAATCAGTTCAATGTGTTCTTCTTGACGCGTTGCTTCAGCAGTAATTGCATTTGCTATTTCATCATCAAAGCCAGCTATAGTCATATCACGAGTAAACATTCATCGCCTCTATCATTCAGGAAAAAATAAGCCTCAAAACGGTCATTCCCTAGTCATTCTTCAACTCTTGTAATGAGCCATATAGAGTGAACAGAATTTGATCGTTCAAAAAAGCGCCATTTTATACGATTATTGTGTGAACTTCATCAATCATTTTTGTCGAAAATAATGTAACACAAACACTAAGCTGACTAAGCCAACAGCGCCCGCAACAACAAAGGTAGAAAAATACCCCAACATGCCAGCCAAGAGACCTCCCAGAGCCGCCGCCAAACCAGAGACCAAGACTTGAATACTGGCCTGAACGGTAAAGTCTGCACCTTCATGTCCGGAACGACATTGCGCCATCATCAGCGAGAAAAGGGCTACTGTAGACATGCCGTCGACTGCTTGCTCGAATATACTTAGACCATAGACCCCAAGAATCCCAACCCAGTGCAGGTCCACTAGCGTATAGAGAGCAATTCCCACAGCCTGGGCCAAGCCAGCAATAAGCATCATATTCTTTGCCCCCAGACGAAGGTATAAATACCCGCCTAAAGCAGCCCCCAGCAAACCCGCAATAGAAGACCATAAAGTGATCGTTGCCAAGTCCCCTAGCGAGAAGCCACTATCGATCAGCAAGGGCTTGATCATTACCGAGCCTAAGGAGTCTGCCAGTTTATAGGTGATTAGCACCAATACCCAAGCAAGCATATTTGAACGCTTAAAAAAGCCCTTATAGACAGTTAGAGGCAATGCCCTAGCCATGCCTTTATCAGCAACACCTGCATCAAAGTTATTGGTCACCTTTGGGTAAACAGGGATAGCTCCAGTGAAGATTGGCAACATTAGTAGAACTAACAACAAGGCCATAAGCTGCATACTCAGACTCCAACCAAAGTGGTCTATCCCTAGTAACAAGCCGCTACCACTTAAAATCATTCCCAACTTAAAACCTGTTACCTGGACACTGTTTCCGATTCCCCTGAAACGCTCTGCTAGAACTTTCACAGCCAAACCGTCGGTTGCAATATCCTGAGTCGCGGCCGAGGTATTCACCAGTAGAATTCCGATGAGAAAAATAACAATCAAGGGGCCAAACAAGCTTTCATAGTTAGACATAGAAGCTAATAAGAGCAATCCGACAAGCAATAACTGCATCGCTACTATCCAGGTTCGATGCACGCCTATACGAGCCCAACCGATACGATCAACATAGGGAGCCCAAATAAACTTTAAAGCCCATGGCAA
>NZ_LWGA01000789.1:0-3353 GCF_001635235.1 Oleiphilus sp. HI0117
TACCCTGGGCTCATGACTTAAATAATATATTCAAGTATGTGGATAATTGTTTAGTAGCAATGGATCGGACAAAGAATGCCTACCCTCAACGTGTGACAACAGTTAAATATGAGGAATTAGTGTGTGATCCGGAAGCTGAATCCAAGGCGCTTATGGCGTTTTGCGACTTGCCTTGGGGAGAACAGTGTTTGGATTTTCATAAAGAAGATAAGTTGCTAAGTAGAACGGCGAGTCATGTTCAAATTAGGCGGGAAATAAATCAGGATGCCGTCTCTGCGTATAAACAATATGAAAGTTTCTTTGAGCCTTTTTCAGAAATTTATCATTGGGCTTCTTAGCTAAGCGTTTAATAGCTGGTAAACTGTTTTCTGGATGACTGGCAAAGACCATAAGCCGAATAAAGTCATCATTGCTCCGGCAGAAGAGCGGAACCAGCGTTTTCTAATTGTCGCGGATAGTTTTTGTGCTAATAAACCGCTGCTCAACATTGAAGGCAGGGTGCCTAGGCCAAAAGCAAGCATGATTAGTGCTGAACCGAAGATACTTGCTTCCAAGCTTGCCCAGATCAAAGCCGAGTATACCAAACCACACGGTAGCCAACCCCACACCATGCCAACCACTAGCGCATCTTTGATTGATTTAATAGGCATAAAACGCTTTGATAATGGTTGAATCAAGGGCCAGAGTTTACTACCTAGTTTTTCAGCCCAGAGTATTCCATTAAACCATTGGCCTAGGTATAAACCCATTAGAATTAACATTGTTGCAGCTAAATATCTGAGAACCTCTAAGGCTGCTAATTGTTTGCTCAGCCAGAAACCAAGGCTGCCAACAATCAGTCCTGCGATGCAATAACTTATAACGCGCCCCAGATTATAGGAGAGTAAGAAGCTTGCCTTGTTTGATGATGAGGTATGTAAACCTAAGGCACTTGCTAAACCTCCGCACATTCCCAAGCAATGTGCAGAGCCTAGAAAGCCAAGCATAAAGGCAGAAATAAGAATACCGGGGTCATTTAGCAAACTTAGTCGTCCGATTTTTCACTATGTTGACTGTCTTTAGTATTCAGGTCTTTCTTTTGAGTTTTGTTGTTTTGCCCCGGGATCATGTCTTTATCATCATCATAGAGAATGCTGTGCGCGGGGCCTTCCAGGTCATCATACTGTCCGTTCTTAACTGCCCAGCCAAAAATGGCAATCGCTAAAGCAACAAGAATGATTGATAGTGGAATTAGAATATACAATATTTCCATCGAAGCTAACTCTTATCTTAAATCAGTTTAATTGGAGCACCTTTCCAACGCTCGCGACTTGTCCATGTTAGCGCTTTAACCTGAGAGAGTTAAAAACAACTAATAAAGAACTCAAGGACATTCCCAGGGCTGCGAAATAAGGTGGAACCCAACCAGCTGCAGCCATCGGGAGCATGCATAGATTATACATGATGGCCCAGGTCATATTTTGCTTAATGATTTTACGTGTTCTCTGCGCGTTTTGGAAAGCTTCGTTAATAACCGTCATATTTCCATTGAGCAGAATAGCGTCTGAATTTAACTTGGTAATGTCGCTGGCTTCGCCCATCGATATTGATAACTTAGCACCAGACAGGACAGGTAGGTCGTTAATACCATCACCCACCATTGTGACCTGTTTGCCTGCGGCCTGTAAACCTCTGACATAGGCCAATTTTTGCTCGGGCGACTGTTTTGCTTTGTAGTTAGCGATGCCGAGTTTAGAGGCGAGAATGGAGACAGAGTCTTGGTGGTCTCCACTTAATATATGAGTGGTGATACCCGCTTCCTGAAACTGTTTGATGCTTTCTTTACTGTCGGAGCGTAAAGCATCATTTAGCATAAATTGCGCAATCAGGTTCTCGCCATCGCTCAGATATAGGCTTAGGCCATTATGCTGTTGTAATGCTTGTTCGCAACTCTGTTTTAGTTCAACGAGTTCTGCATTGCCCAGTACGTAGTGTTGCCCCTGAAAAAAACCTTCGAGGCCCTTTCCAAGATGGTTTGTAACCCTTTCGGCTGGGCTGGTGAAAAATTCAGAAAAAGGCTTGGCGATCGGGTGGCTGGAGTGGTGTTCTAGTGCGGCAGCGATTTCAAGCGCTTTACTTTCTCCGCAGTGACTAAAAAGCTTCACACCAGAAATGCTGAGTTCACCTTTGGTTAGTGTCCCTGTTTTATCAAAAACAATATCGGTAATCTGGTTCATGGCTTCTTGCGCATGAGATTTGGTGATTAAGAAGCCTTTGCTGCGAAGGAATGTGTTGGCACTGGTCATTGCAGTTGGTGTTGCCAGAGATAAAGCGCAAGGGCAGGTAACAACCAAAACAGATAAAACAATGGTGAATACTTCGTCGGGGTTATTAAAGTACCAGTAGAGACCAACGACGCAAGCCGCGAATAGCACACCTGCTACAAAGTGGCTGGCAATTTTATCTGCCATTAATACGGTTTTGGGCTTCTCACTTGCTGCTTTATCAAGGAGCTTAATAATCGCTGCGACACGGCTCTCTTTGGGAGTAGCGGTAATGCGAACGAATAAGGTATTTTCGACATTAGCGGTGCCACCACTTACCTGAGCCCCAAGCGCTTTTTCAATGGGGAGAAACTCTCCTGTGAGGGCTGACTCGTCGACTTTGGAGACACCTTCAATAACCACGCCATCGGCAGGAAATACTTGGCCCTGTCTAACCACTAGTACCTCTCCAATTTCAAGCTGGTGAGCAGGTTTACTTTTTTCGCCATCTTCGGTTCTAATGATCGCTGTTGTAGGCAATAGTTTACCCATTTCGGCATCGCTGTTCAGGTGCTTATGGCGAGTTTGCATTTCCATAAACCGGCCAAGCAATAGGAAGAAGGTAAACATCGCAACTGAGTCGAAATAGACATCGGTCTCAATGCTTGCTTCGCTGTTTATCGTCAGGAAAGCACTGGCAAAAAACGCGGTCAGGATAGCGAGCGATACAGGGATGTCCATCGTTAAATGACGTGTTTGCAAGTCACGTAAGGCCGCTCGAAAAAATGGTAGCGCTGAAAAGCACACAACGGGTATGCACATTAACATGCTGACCCATCGAAAGAAGGAGATAAACTCGGCATCGATACCGCTATAGATGCCTAGATACAAGGGGACTGAAAACATCATGTTTTGCATCGCCGCTATACCAGCGACAGCGATACGAAACATTGCGCTGCGTTTCTCTTTCTCGGCAAGTTGTCTCGCTTTGTCTTCCTGATAGGGGAAGGCTTTGTAGCCTAGCTTGCGTATTTTAATCAGGATTTTGCTTAGCTTGATCTGTTCATTGTTCCAGCTAAGTAGCGCTTTGTGAGTCGTATGATTGATTGA
>NZ_LWGA01000790.1:0-8938 GCF_001635235.1 Oleiphilus sp. HI0117
TGTTGTTTCAACACATCTTTCCTTCTAGCTTTTAATACTGGCTTACACGAAATTTTCTAATCCGAATCGAAACCCCATGATTGATGATTGAGTTAATTGCGTATTTACTTACACTCCTTCTTTAATCAAATATAGTCACAACTACTCATTAGGATCACAGATGGTTCGAACTAAGAAAGTCGGTAATAAGCTTGCTGTCAAAGGAATAGACACTGGCAGAGCACTATTTGGGGTTGTTGCAATACCGGTTTTCTTTGTCTTGTATTTACTCACATTTATTTTAATGGAGCGAAATCAACAAGTCGGCGAATATATAGAACTTTCCTTGATAGTTGTTCTGCTACTTATGGTTGTAGCTTTTATTCTATCACTTCATAGCTACAGAAAATCAGCCGGACTAATATTCCTTTTCAATAAGAGTAATGGAATTGTTGAAGCTTTTAGACATAAAGGATTAGTCTCTAAGTATTCACTAGGAAGAAATGTGAAATTAAAGCTCCAACGCGCACAGGGTATAGTCTGGACGATTGGTGGAGGGAGTGAAAGGCTACTTACTTACCACGCTGTATTAAATGGTAGCAAGGGTGAGGTATGGATTGGCGCTTCTGCTTTCACGCAAAGAGGATTGCTAAAAAAAGTTAAAGTCATTAGTGACTATTACAACGCTCAACATGAAGTATCGGAAGACATACTGAATACTTATGAAGCTAGTGTAAAATACAAGCAACTTCGAAATACATAATGGTTCTAAGCCACCTTATTATAGCAATCTAGCCAAACTAGGAATAACCTCCAACGGCAGAAATTGGCACACAAACGACACAATAATGTGCTGAGAGATGCCAGCGTAATGTTCACAGATGGTCTACTTTAGTTAGAAACCTTCAGAAGCGATATATTCCATATCTACGGGGTCAGTATCTAATAGCTTTTCGGTAGTCTCTAGGCTTTTATTGCCAAGTAAATGATGTATGTGGGCTGTATCCAAACCTTTGCGTTTAAGCACAACGGCGAATGTTCTTCTCCCAGAAAGTATCGATGGCTCTTGCACACCGGCCTTGGATAGTAATTGCTTCAAATGTCTGTTTAATGCATCACATGTATAGCTAACGCTGCCCCTATTAGTATCCCTCTTAGCAATACTAAAGCCTCGCCATCCTGGTTCACCACGTCCTTTGTTTGTACAAAATAAGGGCGAATCTGGATCTAGGGAAAGGAAATAATCAGGATGATTACCCAATAATATCTTTTCTTTTATTCGGTGATCTAAGTACGCAGCTAAATATTTCCTAACCTTGGCATTCTTTAAAAACACATGACGCTCATCACCATTGAAAGAAACATTCCCTCGTATAACGAACTCTCGACAAAGCTTTCCAGAACGATGCAAAACATCTTGGATCTGAACACGATTTATTTCTAGAGTTGTCATTGGCGTACCCAAGAAAAGAGCAAGCAGGCACAAATCGCGCTCTGGTTGAACGCTTGTTTCTTTGGTGACTTTAAAGATCCAATCCTTCTCAGATTGATTGATAAAGGCAGGCAATCCCATGTAGTTATACTCTCTCTATACCCCTCTATACAGACATAGCGTAATTTACTAGCTATTTGATTAAAAAGGAATCATTTAAACCTGAGCCAGCGAAACACCCAGACTCTTCAAGCTTCCACGGAAAATAAGACTGTTAACCAGATTCAAAAAGCACTTGCGATAGAAGACAAGATAAGCTCATAGTAACCTGAAATAATTGGTACGGAATGCCGACATAGAAAAGGTCATAATTAGTGTGAATTAAAACCACTAAGCTTTTCTAGTGATGAGCTATTTATTTGGCTATTTTGCGGACATCGTGAACTCAGCAGAACATCACTTTATATGTTCACCATAAAAACTAAACTCTCTCAGAATACTAGTTCTGCGAATCCCAGTTACGCTTTCACAATCAAAACTCAGAGAAGCTCGTTTATAATCACATCGGGGTTACTTACGAAGCGGTCTAGTTCCAAAAACTCTTCTTCGTTTGCACTAATATTTTTGGATTTTGACAAAAAAGCAGCTTCTACCGCAACTCTCGGAGTGAGCTTTGTTTTTCCATTTTTCATGCGGCTAAGTTGGCTTTGCGTAAGGTTAAGTAGCACGCATAACTCTCTTGTATTTTTTGCGCCTTTTGCGCGAGCGATAAAATCCAATACATTCTTGGCGTGCTCTTCGTCCTGGTGAATAATTAATTCAATAGCTATATACAGCTCGCGATTTGAAGATAGAGAACTGGAAAGCTGAGAAATCAGTTTTCCCCATTTTTCTGCATCAGCCTTGTATAAGATTTCAACAAGCTTGATCCTATCTTCTTGATCTAGTGATTGCTCTGCAGCAGTCTCATATTTCGAGTTGAGATGTTCATAAAACGGAGCTACCACTTTCAAGGAACATTCGTCTGTGATTAATCGTAAAATAGTATCGGCTGAAACTTCACACTCTGGCTCTCGGACAAAAGGAACATCATCAATTCCGCGCAAAAATTGACTGTTACTAGCATCACGAACTTTTTTCGCTAGGTTATCAGGTAACAATGCCTCTACCCCCCTACGTGCTGCAGCAAACCCAAGCTTATCTAGAATAACTAATCTTGCTCGCCAAGGGAGACTCCCCTCTTTTCGCTCAACTTTAGTAATAGTTGCAAGGGGGATGCTCAGCCGCTCAGAAAGAGCGTTAGTTGACTCAACATCAAACTCTTTTTTTAGCCTTTTTATAAGATCGTAATCAGACACAGAATTATTACCTAGATTTAACACATCAAACCATTGCTATTATGCTTGCATAATGATCAGATATTATACAACGCAACTAAAACAACAACTTTTATTGACCACTGAGCTATGACAACTTCAAAAAAACAAAAAGACCCAGAAATACTTGCCATAAATTCTAAGCTAAAGGTATCAGGACAAACAGTTGTTGTTCAAGTCTCACAAATTAGTGGAATTAAGACAAGAATTAAACCTTCGTCTCAAATATATCTTCCGCGCCATAGCTCACTGCACAAGATTTTATTACGTCCTTATAAAGCTGATAAGTCACAATATAGATTGGTAAACCACTTATCGCCCTGTATTCAGACACACCTTGCCCAATTGAAACCTGATGTAGTAATAGAAGCATTCGCTCTTTACTCACAGAATGAAGTTCAAGATAGACTTGATGACTTCGTGTTTGGCGAACTCGCCAGCATATTACCTAAACCACTGAACACAAAAGTGACTAGAGACGTCATAGAAAAAATGGTTCATTCAAAAGAGTTACTAGATGTAGTTGTTACTGGTTTCGAACTTGAAGCTCGCTCACCCAATGCATTTCCGACTAAGGTCATTGCCAAGCTATTAAACACAGCTCCAGGGACTATCGCGACTATTGTCGATGAAATAGAGCTAGCGCCAAAATGGAATGACTACGCGAAATTAAACAATTATTTTGACTACCGCACGATGATTAGGACACTAAAAAAAGACAAACAGAAGAGTAAAGAGAAGAACTACGAAAAAGGGTTCATTAAACGGCTTAGGAAGCTCGAGCGCAATTCTGAAAGATTCGTCTCTTTTGCTGAGGGTTTTCATAATACTGCATTAACAATCACTCAGAATTTAAAAGCATAATGGACTTTCTGTCGCAGCGTTATGTCGACTCTACGGAATTCGTTTTCAATAATGTTGAAATTCCGGAGCACTTGCATCTCGCAACGAAAATACTTTTTCAACACTGTTTGCCGCCGCCGTCCTTGCGATATATTAAAAAGCTCTTTTCAATACTGGCTGAGTGGCAGATTGACGCTAACTGGTGCGTTAGCAGTGAGCGAAAAAAGATCCATAAATTGATTAATACGATCCCCGAAAATGCAGATACAAACAAGAAGATATCTAAGGTTGGAACAAACTACCCTGTTTATTTCGGAATTACACAAGTTCACCGGCTGAGAGAGAAATCCTGGGCTTCGAACGATATCAACCTATGCATTGACCTTTTCGTTAAGAAAATATTTGCCAACACAGAAGTTGCTGAAAAACTCGTAAGCCTTGATAGCTATCATGACGATGTTTATACCGTTAGAGATGACATAATTATGAACATGGCTTCGCGCAATAACCTGCAAGTTCTCTCGAATACCGATAAGAATGAAGATTTTAAATTTGAACGGACGTTTACCCTTGATCATAACGTCCGTTTAGTGGGCGGCCTAGCTATGTCATTCATTCCCGAGACTCACTCAACATTTTGGGATAACCCACCAGAAATAGTAATCAAATCGCGTCCGCCCCGTAAAAAGATTACACACGAAATTGATGATGAAACAAAAGATATCGAGGAAATTGATACAAACCCATTCGGATTTCTTGATACAAGGTCGCAGGCATTATTCAAACGCAATGTTATAAAAGATTTTTCTAAGGAGAATATCAGAACTTTTTCGGATAGAAACCAGCTATCACGGCAAGTCATTATTACGTACTTAGCGTACCTAGCAGATAAAAACAAAATCACTTTTTTTACAGTCGCTTTATTAAGAGCGGCATTAGGCATTGAACAAATGAGGTTGTTTGATCCTCAAAAAAATAAAGACCATAAAGACTGGGTAATTAAATTTCATGACAACAATACGATTTCATATCTCGTAAGTAATGGTGCAACCGATTTCGCTAGAGAAAAAGGGAAAGGTGCGACTAAAGCAGCTCATGTAACTGTAAGGTTGCCCGCTACCTTGTATGAGCTCCTAAAAACAGTTTTTAATAACCAAGATAGCAAAATTGACCAAAGCGGCGTACAAAAAACATTTAAGCTTAAGCAAGCCGGCTCAGTGCCAACACTCAATCGCATAACTAGATCTGCCCACATTATATATCGATTAAAACATCTTGATGAAAACGCTTGTTTTGTACTCAGCGGCAACATTCCGGTCTATCGGCGAGCGTCAAATAGTTACATCGCTACCGAAAATACCCATCTAGCTACCAACTTTCTTAAAATACTTAACGATATAATACAGGACGTTAGCGAAGTAACCGATAACGTATTAGTTGCTAAAATCAAACACGACACAACAGTCCTATTAGCTCATAAAGGTCTAGAATTTCAGAGATACTTAGTTGGATCTCAATTGGCGGCACAGGCCCCATTCGACTTTTACGCAGGATGTATAAATCATCTCAGCACGCTAAACCTGAGCTCAATCGACTCTCGCGCTAATCAAGTTGAGAAAGCACTTCAAATACTGTCTCAGCATGAGACGTACTTCTATTTTTTACTACAATTTTCGAATGCCGGTCGTGCCGTAGGGCCTAACACGATCTTAAAGGAAGCTGATGGATACACACTATATCGAGAAAAATCTTCTAGGCACTATAGCGAACATAAATTTCTCAACACTTTAAAACTAGTCACGCAGCAACTCGACCAATTGATTCAAATGCGTCAGAACGTTTACTTATTTGTACAGACATTAGGGTATCTAATTCCAGCCTTCGTCGAAACGGCGCTCCCTCTCAAGTATGAGGTTAACTATAAAAAGGAGATCATTAAGACTGACACCCTAAATGGAAAATCTGCCCATAAAATCGCTTCTAACTGGGGTTATAAACCACTATTCCAGCGGACCAATGCCCCTCGTCACCAGTGCGCATCATCTATTCAAAATTTCTCACACGAAGAAGCAGTTCGCGATGTATGGGTCGGGCACCACATAGACGGATTCGCACCAACATCACCAAACTCGTCAGGTAATCCTCGTTATATATTGGAATCTTTAGACACATTCCGCGAGCAGTTCATTATCAAAAACTCCTTCCAATTACTCAAAAGCGAGAACCTGTATGGCGCTACTTGATGTTCTACAGATTGAGCCTGAGCTAGACGAACCTGGCTTCTGGACTCAACATAAGCTGGATATTTTGTGTTTCCTTAAGAATAGGTGTGGCAATAGCCGACGAATTTCGAAAAAGGACCACAATGCGCTGACACTATTTTTAAATTCAAACCACAAGCCATCTAATGAGCAGATTAAAGACGCAAATTCCGTAATGGCTAGACTTGAAGGCCTTGAATGGAATGTTCGATTTTTGAGTTTAAAACAAAAACGACCACGACCATCAGCCCTGCCAAATACTCCTAGTGAACTTGAATACTATAGCGAGGCAATATGCCTGAGGAATAATTTCTGGGGTGGAGAGTCAACTAAAGAAACGGCCAACAATGAAACGCTTTTATTTGAGATGTTAACAATCGAAGCTTCAATGACACTTGGGTTACCTTCCCAAAAAATAGCCGATGCAATCAGTAACATGCTTGTTAGCCCGAGCAAAGCGTCAGTGCCAGTTTCAATAAGTAGTGACATGGTTTCTAGCCAGAAATGCTCGTTGCCTTGCTCAGCGCGTTTTCGTTTATTGTCGTCACTATTTGTAAACAAATATGGAGCCTTAAGCAATATAGAAGTTATTAAGCGTGTTGCCCTTATCCATAAAGCTAGGAAACTTAACGTAATTTCTAAACACCTTTGTCTAGCAGGCATTGAGCCAATAATCTCTGCACAATTAAGCGAACCAATCCTGCCGGTCAACACGCCACATGATGAGAATGTGTTTCAGTTTACTGCGCCAACAAACGCTGATTACCCTAGAATGTATATACGGCCAGAACGCGAAGTTACCCAATCACAGTTGATGGTGTTCAATTCCGGAGCCCAAGGAGTAACTGAGAACGAGTTCAAACTACCCCTAACAGAAGCAGCCATTAGCACTCTAAAACGCGCTTGGCGAATTATTAAGCAAGGACTGAAAATAAAGGGTGTTTATAAAAGTACGACAGTTAATAAAGACCTATTTTATAAGGCCTTTGCAGACTTAAAAGCCTCATTCATCTATAAGTTGCTTGAAGCTGTTACAAGCTCCAACCCTAACAAGGACGAAAAAAATAAGGCGATTGACTATATTAATTATCTTGAGGCTGAAGCAATCACGCCTATCGATTTGGCATACGCCTGGGCTGAAGAGCAATTGCTTATACGCAAGAACACAGCGGATACGCTCGCATCATATTTCAACCATGTCTTTAACCAGGGTTTCATGCACTACACAGATTGTTTTTCGCTTGCACTATGGGAAGAGGAAGACACAGAAGCCTTCGTTTGTGATTATATTTTATCAAAACGCGCTTCAGTTAATACATCAAATCAGGTTTTGAGTGAATACTCTGCCGTTATTGATTTTGCCCAAGCTAAGCTAAATATTTTAGGTGGTGTCAATCTAAACCACCTGAAAGAAAACGGTGTTGTACTGACTACAAGAACTCGCGTACTGGGGCTTCTCGAATTTGATACGTTCATTACGCAAACCTTCTGTCACGATGATGCTACTGACAAACATAAGGCTCAGCGAGTATGTTTCCTAGAACTTGCCTTTTATGGAGGGTTAAGGAGGCACGAAATAGAAAACCTAACTCCCCGGGATATTGTATATAACGAAAATGAAACGCTCATTTACATACGAAAATCAAAGAGCCCGGCAGGTATTCGCGTGGTGCCATATCACCTGCTCGCCCCACCCTATGCAGTTGCAAGAATTCACGATTTCATTCACACAAAAAGCATTCAACACCTCGATAATGTAAGCAAAGCAAAATCAAGGCTGTCAAAATTTCGTTTCTTTGACGAGTTACTTTTTTCGTTAGGTTCTGCGCCTGGAATTAATAATACTGCCACATTACGAGATGAGTGCATAAAACTTCTTCAAATATACGCGGGACCTGGTGCAGATCTTCACCTACTTCGACATTCTCGCGGTTCTCATCTTTTTCTCTGGTGGTATTCGGCCCGATATACAGACCTAATTCCACAACTGGCTGACGCAAATCATTGGAACTTTAGCCCTGAGGGCTTACGGGCCATTAGAAACTTTTTTATGGAGAACGGAGACGAGCCTTTAAGCTGTATGCATACGACAGCAATGATTCATATCATCAAAACATTCGGTCATTCAGATACGAGTACCTTTTTTAAGGTATACGTGCATTGTTTTGACCTTATTGCTTCGCATGCGCTAAAACGGGCCCACAGCATCGATGACTCATTTTTACTAAAGGGAAAGGTGATCGAAGAGATCTTGCCTAAAGCAAAGTCTAGATCTACTCGCTCCAAGATTAAGGATAAAACTATCACTGGAGTGGCGCGCTATGCATTTGAAGATATAACTAAAGAATAGCTATAGAATCTTTATTAATTCGATCGCTAGCCCTTACGCAAGATTAGAAATCGATTCTCCTGTTTTTATGAAGGGGCTATCTGTTCGTACACACATCAATAACCCAAATCCAATTCTTGATCGAGATCAGAAAGTTCTTTTAACGTATCTAGTCGTTTTCCATGCTCTTCTGAATGAACTACATTAATAGTTCCCAAGACGTCTGATGAGTCTATGATCGTTAACGAACCAGTATAATATAACGTATCGATCCAGATATGATTCCCAGATACAGTTTTGTAATTCGATACATGGCCATGAACAACAGCATCAATGCCTCTTACAATATGCTCTTGACCTACCGAAGCTTGCTCAAACTGTTTCCGACTCCACAACCATTCCTCTTCATCTACGGTCTCTGGGTTCATCACTTGTTGCCAGTCATCTGGCGCTGCAGCATGTATCACTCCAATTCTATACTTATCTGTTTCTACAGTAATCGCGATGCTCATTGTACTTTTAATGAGTTCAGCTAGATCTTCAAGCTCACCTTGTGTGTACCGCTCTATCCACTGCCCACCTACATTTGAACTCGTATGCGTATGCCTGCATAGGGGGTCATGTAAACCATATAAAAATAGTGACTCATGATTCCCTAGGACGCTATGAACATTAGGCGTGCAACTAGCAAACTCAATCAGCTCTGCGCAAAAATCAC